>NZ_FYAW01000013.1:0-13181 GCF_900185735.1 Stappia sp. P2PMeth1
GGCCCGGCGCCGTCGCCAAGGATCTTTTCGGCGCGGTGCGCGCGCCGGCCCCGCTCGCCGCCCGCGCCATCGGCTCCTATGCCAGGGGCTGTCTCGCCGGCGCCACGGCGCTTGCCGTCGACGGGCCGACCTGGCAGGTCATGCGCCTGTCGCGCAACCGCAACTGGGGCCATCCGCACCTGGTCGCCATGCTGCAGCGGCTGGCCGGCGACGCCCCGGCGCTCGGCTGGAGCGGCCTGCTCGTCGGCGACCTTGCCCAACCGCGCGGCGGGCCGATGACCTCCGGCCATTCGAGCCACCAGATCGGCCTCGATGCCGACATCTGGCTGACGCCGATGCCCGGCCGCACCCTGTCGCGCGAGGAGCGCGAGACGATGACGGCGATCTCGATGCTGAAGGGGCCGTCCGAATTGCCGGGCGCCGATCGCGGCGTCGATCCGGCGAAATGGACCGACAGCCATGCGCGGCTGATCCGCCGCGCGGCCCAGGATCCGCAGGTCTCCCGCATCTTCGTCCATCCGGGCATCAAGCAGGCGCTGTGCCGCTTCGAGACCGGCGAGCGCGGCTGGCTGCGCAAGGTCCGGCCGTGGTGGGGCCACCATTACCACTTCCATGTGCGGATCGCCTGTCCGGCAGGAAGCGTCGGCTGCAAGGATCAGGACGCGCCGCCGCCGGGCGACGGCTGCGGCGCCGAACTGGTCTCCTGGCTGTCCGACGAGCCCTGGGTGCCGAAGAAGCCGAAAAAGACCGACAAGCCCGCGGCCCCGGTGCAGAAGAAGCACATGACCCTGTCGGCCCTGCCCGAGGCCTGCACCGAGGTTCTGGTGGCAAGGTAGGGGTGTTGGCCGCTTGCGGGCGCGGCTTGCGGCGCGATCGGGCCGGTCGCGTGGTTTTGCCGTGTTTTTTGGATGCTGCGCCGCGCAATCCGCTTTGCCGGCGCATCCGGCGATGGTAAATGGGCGCGCATGAGCACGCAGAAAATCTCCGACATTCGCAATTTCTCGATCGTGGCGCATATCGACCACGGCAAATCGACGCTGGCCGACCGCCTGATCCAGATGACGGGCACGCTGACCGAGCGCGAGATGAAGGAGCAGGTGCTCGATTCGATGGACATCGAGCGCGAGCGCGGCATCACCATCAAGGCGCAGACCGTGCGCCTGATCTACAACGCCAAGGACGGCAAGCAGTACAAGCTGAACCTGATCGACACGCCGGGCCATGTCGACTTCGCCTATGAGGTGTCGCGTTCGCTCGCCGCCTGCGAAGGGTCGCTGCTCGTCGTCGACGCCAGCCAGGGCGTCGAGGCGCAGACGCTCGCCAATGTCTACCAGGCCATCGACAACGATCATGAGATCGTGTCGGTGCTCAACAAGGTCGACCTGCCGGCGGCCGAGCCCGAGCGCGTCAAGCAGCAGATCGAGGACGTGATCGGCCTCGATGCCTCCGAAGCGGTGATGATCTCGGCCAAGACCGGCCTTGGCGTCGAGAACGTGCTGGAGGCGATCGTCAACCGCCTGCCGGCGCCCGAGGGCGATCCCGGCGCGCCGCTGAAGGCGCTGCTGGTCGATAGCTGGTACGACGCCTATCTCGGCGTCATGGTGCTGGTGCGCATCATCGACGGCTCGATGAAGAAGGGCCAGAAGGTCAAGATGATGGGCACGGGCGCGGCCTATGAGATCGACCGGGTCGGCGTCATGACGCCGAAATTCCTGTCGGTCGACAGCCTCGGCCCCGGCGAGATCGGCGTCATCACCGCCTCGATCAAGGAAGTGGCCGACACCCGCGTCGGCGACACGATCACCGACGACCGCAAGCCCTGCGCCCAGGCGCTTCCCGGCTTCAAGCCGGCCCAGCCGGTGGTGTTCTGCGGCCTCTTTCCGGTCGATGCCAACGATTTCGAGGACCTGCGCGCGGCGATGGGCAAGCTGCGCCTCAACGATGCCAGTTTCTCCTTCGAGATGGAGACGTCGGCGGCGCTCGGCTTCGGCTTCCGCTGCGGCTTCCTCGGCCTCCTGCATCTGGAGATCGTCCAGGAGCGGCTGGAGCGCGAGTTCGACCTCGACCTGATCGCCACCGCGCCCTCGGTCGTCTATCGCATGCACCTGACCGACGGCACGCTGAAGGAGCTGCACAATCCGGCCGACATGCCGGACCCGGTGAAGATCGACACGATCGAGGAGCCGTGGATCCGCGCCACGATCATGACGCCGGACGAGTATCTCGGCGCGATCCTGACCCTGTGCCAGGAGCGGCGCGGCGTGCAGATCGACCTCAACTATGTCGGCAACCGTGCCATGGTCACCTATGACCTGCCGCTGAACGAGGTGGTCTTCGACTTCTACGACCGGCTGAAGTCGATCTCCAAGGGCTACGCCTCCTTCGACTACCAGATCACCGATTATCGCGAGGGCGACCTCGTCAAGATGTCGATCCTGGTCAATGCCGAGCCGGTCGACGCGCTCTCCGTGCTGGTCCACCGCACGCAGGCCGACCGGCGCGGCCGCGCCATGTGCGAGAAGCTGAAGGACCTGATTCCCCGGCACATGTTCAAGATCCCGATCCAGGCGGCCATCGGCGCCCGGGTCATCGCCCGCGAGACCATCGCGGCGCTGCGCAAGGACGTCACCGCCAAGTGCTATGGCGGCGACGCGACGCGCAAGCGCAAGCTTCTGGAAAAGCAGAAGGAAGGCAAGAAGCGCATGCGCCAGTTCGGCAAGGTGGAGATCCCGCAGGAAGCCTTCATCAAGGCCCTGAAGATGGATTCCTGACCCGCACGCGGCCTTGCGCCGCCGCCTATTCGGCGGCGACGAGGGCGGGCGCTTGCCAGTTGCCGGCCTCGATCTCGGCGATCTGCGTGTCGATCTGCTGCAGCACGAAGCGCGAGAACGGGCCGAGATGCACGTAGAGCGCCACCATGTGCAGCATCGGGTTGAGGGCGCGCGGGTTGTGCCGCAGCGTGAAGGCGATCATCCGCCACAGGTGGCCGCGATGCCCGGGCTTGCGCCCGGTGATCGACCAGACGAGCTTGCCCAGCTTCCTCACATCGCTTGGCAGGCGGGCGTTGAGCACGTCGCCATTGGGGCCGCTCATGTCGAGCAGCTCGACCATCTTGCGCAGCCGGCCGAAATAGGTCTCGGGTGAGTAGACCCGTTCGATCACCTTCCGGTAGTCGGCGAGGATCTGCGCGCGCGGGCGCAGGGTCTCGAAATTGAGCCCGGCCGTGCACTGGTCGCCCTGCTCGTGATCGGGATCGGCGACGTCGAACTCGGCATGCAGCCGGCCCTGTGCCGCCAGCCGGCGGGTGAGCTGGGTGTTGGGCAGGGCGTAGAGCAGTCCGGTCATGGCGACGGGAATGGCGGCCTCTTCGATCAGGCCGGCAATCTCGTCCGCCACCCGGTCGCTCTCTTCGTCGAAGCCGACGATGAAGCCGCCGATGACGAAGATGCCGGCCTCGTAGATCTTGTGCACGCTGGCGGCGATGTCGCGCCGCGTGTTCTGCTTCTTGCGGGTGGCGACCAGCACGTCCGGGTCGGGGCTCTCGATGCCGACAAAGACGACGAAGAACCCGGCGTGGCGCATCATTTCGAGCAGGTCCTCGTCGTCCGCCAGGTTGAGCGAAGCTTCGGTGGACAGTTCGAACGGGCGCCCATGGGCCTTCTGCCAGGCGATGAGATCGGGCAGGAACGCCTTCACCGCCTTCTTGTTGCCGATCAGGTTGTCGTCGACGAAATCGACATGGCCGCGATAGCCCAGGTCGTAGAGCGCCTGAAGCTCGGCCAGGATCTGCGCGCTGCCCTTGGTGCGCGGCTTGCGGCCGTAGAGCTCGATGATGTCGCAGAATTCGCAGGTGAACGGGCAGCCGCGCGAGAACTGCACGTTGACCTGCACATAATCGGAAAAGTTCAGCAGATCGAAGCGCGGGACCGGTGTGGTGGTGACGTCGGCCTTGAACTTCTCGGCCTCGAACGTGCCGCTCCGCTCGCCGCGCTCGAATGCCTCGAGGAAGGCGCCGAAGATGCCCTCGGCCTCGCCGATGACCCGGAAGTCGGCCTGCGCGTAGTGATCCGGGCTCGAGGTCACGTCCGGTCCGCCGACCACAACCGGAATGCCGGCGCCCTTGCACAGGGCGATGATCGCCAGCGTGTCGGACTGCTGCGGCAGCATGCCGCCGGTGAAGACGACATCGGCCCAGGCAAGGTCCTCGTCCCGCAACTCCGCCGTGTTGCGGTCGACCAGCCGCGGCTCCCAGCTCTCGGGCAGCATCGCCGCGACGGTGATCAGGCCGAGGGGCGGTGCCGGGTACTTGGCGCCGACCAGGTTGCAGGTCTCCTGATAGTTCCAGAAGGACCCCGCCTGGAAGCGCGGGTAGAGCAGCAGGACTTTGACGGCTGGTCGCATTCTCACGCAATTCCTTCGGGGGATCGAGGGTCCTTGCGGCGACCATAGCAGACCCGGCGGCGCTTGTGATGGGGGGCGGCGTGCAAGGTGCTTGGCTTGATCGGGCTTGCAAAATGGAATGCGCTCACCATTTGTTAACGGTGCTTGTTCATCATTGACCGACGACCACGCGCGCCGAACGGTGTCGCAAGCCTGTCACCCTCGCATTGCAAAATGAGGGACGGGCGGTTCCGAGAAACGACCCTGGCGCAGATCGTCATGCGACGGTGCGATACGTTCCGCACCGCGATGGACCTGTTGCAGCCCGGCTTTCGCGATGGCGGAGGCGGGCAGGCGACGGCATGGCACCCGCAAAGCGGTGCAAGCGAAAACAAGAACGATAAGAAAGAGACTGACTATGGAACTTGGAAATGTGAAGTGGTTCGACAACAAGGCCGGTATCGGCGCGATCGAACCGAACGAAGGCGACTATGTTCACGTGGACATGGCGGCACTGCGCAAGTCGGGCGTTCCGAGCCTGCGCGAGGGCCAGCTTGTGGCCTATGATCTCGCCTATCTGCGCGGCCACACGGTCGCGGAGAACCTGCGCGTCCTGTAACGCGCCGGCCGGGAGAACCCGGCCGAAGCCGTCCCTTCACGCAAGACTTGCGTGATGCGCGAAGCGCCGCTGCCCGGACAAGGCACGGCGCTTTTTGCGTTTAAGGGGGCAACCTCCCTCAGGCGCGCGACAGGCGCCACAACCTCAGCATGGCCACCAGACCGACGGCGGGACCGAGCGCCAGCAGCGCCAGCAGCACCGGCCAGCCGGAGTGTTCGGCGACGACGGGGGCCGCCTGTACCGTGACGAAGGTCAGGGCGAAGCCGATGGCCGTCTGCAGCGTCATCAGGCTGCCGGCCTGCTCCGGCGGAGCGAAATCGGCGACGAGCGCGGAAAACTGCGGCGAGTCCGGCACGATGGACGCGCCCCACAGCAGGAAGATCGCCGCCAGCAGCCAGACCGGACCGCCGAAGCACAGGGCTGCCGCGATCGCGCTGGCGAAGCTGACCGCGAGCGCGATGATCGCCACCGTGTCCTTGCCGATGCGGTCGGCGACCCAGCCGCCGGCGATGCAGCCGAGCCCGCCGAGCGCGATGGCGGCGAAGGTGACGAGGCGGGCGAGCCGCAAGCCCTCGCCATCCCCCAGCACCGGGATGAAGGCGGCGGCCATCGCGGCGCCGGCCCAGGTCCACATGGCATAGAGCTCCCACATGTGGCCGAAATAGCCGGCATAGGCGAGGCGGATGCGCCGGTCGGTCCAGGCGCGGCGGATCACCGCCGGATCGAAGCGCGGCGAACTTGCGTGATATGGCCCGAGCCGCACGGCAAGGGCGAGGCTCGCGGCAATGAGCGAGGCTGCGGAGGCGATGAGCACGGTCGCCCGCCAGTCGGCGCCGCCGCCGAGTGCGATCACATGCGGCAGCGCCGAGCCGATCGTCACCGCGCCGACCAGCAGGCCGACAAGGAAGCCGCGATCTCGCAAGCCCCAGCCGACCGCGATCTTCATGCCGACCGGATAGACACCGGCAAGCAGGGCGCCGGTGGCGACCCGCGCCAGGATCGCTTCCGTGCCGCCGATGGGCAGGACCAGCAGCGCCGCGTTGACCAGCGCCGCCAGCGCGGCGCAGGCGGCGAACAGCCGGCCGGGATGCAGCCGGTCCGGCAGGCCGAGAATGGCCGAGGCGAGCGCGCCGACGACGAAGCCCACCTGCACGGCGCTCGACAGCAGCGCCTGACGCACCGGCGTGATCGGGTGCTCGGCCAGCATTTCGGGGAGGATCGCGGCCGAGACGAACCACAGCGACAGTGCGGCGATGACGGCAAGGGTCAGCAGGGAAAGCGAGCGGGTCTTGGAGGCACTGGGCATGGCGGAGCGGCGGCCGGTCGGGAGGCTTGCCGGCGATCCGGCGGTACGGCAGTTTGGCGAGACTATCAGTGCCCGGGCCTTGCGTCGATCACGCGCACCCGTCCTGCAACTGGCGGCTCAGAGGGAGAGATGATTTTCGATTGACGGGTTTTTGGTTTCATTTGATTGTCCAACTGGAAAATAAAGAAAGAAAGCGAACATTCGGAGGAGACGCGTGAGCGGCGGACACATACTCGCAATCGACCAGGGCACCACATCGAGCCGGGCGATTGTCTTCGACGGCGCCTTCCGGTCGGTTGCCGTGGGGCAGCAGGAGTTCCCTCAGCATTTCCCGCATTCCGGCTGGGTCGAGCACGAGCCGGAGGATCTGTGGACCTCGACGCTCGCCGTCTGCCGCGAAGCGCTGGCCGGGATCGAGGGCGGGGCGTCGGCGATTGCCGCTGTCGGCATCACCAACCAGCGCGAGACGACGCTGGTGTGGAGCCGCAAGACCGGCGCGCCCGTGTACCGCGCCATCGTCTGGCAGGACCGCCGCACGGCGGACTTCTGTGCCGGGCTGAAGCGCCAGGGCCACGAGGACCTGTTCACCCGCAAGACCGGCCTGCTGCTCGATCCCTATTTCTCCGGCACCAAGCTGGCCTGGATCCTCGACAATGTCGAAGGCGCAAGGGCACGGGCGGAGAGCGGCGAACTGCTGTTCGGCACCGTCGATAGCTGGCTGATCTGGAAGCTGACCGGCGGCCGCTCGCATGTGACGGATGCGACCAATGCCTCGCGCACGCTGCTCTACAACATCGACGAGAACCGCTGGGACGAGGAGCTTTGCGGCCTGCTCGGCGTGCCCCTGTCGATGCTGCCGGAGGTCAAGGACAGCGCCGACGCGTTCGGCACGGTCGATCCGGAGCATTTCGGCGCGGCACTGCCGATCCTCGGGGTTGCCGGCGACCAGCAGGCGGCGACCGTCGGCCAGGCCTGTTTCCGCCCCGGCATGGTCAAGTCGACCTATGGCACCGGCTGCTTCGCGCTGCTCAATACCGGCGAGACCCGCGTCGCCTCGCGGAACCGGCTGCTGTCGACCATCGCCTATCGCCTCGACGGGCACACCACCTATGCGCTGGAAGGGTCGATCTTCGTTGCCGGCAGCGCGGTGCAGTGGCTGCGCGACGGGCTCGGCATCATTGAGACGGCAGCCGAAAGCCAGACGCTGGCCGAGGCATCGGACCCGGAGAACCGCCTCTACCTGGTGCCGGCCTTTGTCGGCCTGGGCGCGCCGTACTGGGACCCGGACGCGCGCGGCGCGCTGTTCGGCCTGACGCGGGCGAGCGGCCCGGCCGACTTCTGCCGCGCGGCGCTGGAAAGCGTCGGCTACCAGACCCGTGACCTGATCGAGGCGATGCGCGCCGATGCGGCGGGCATCGATACGGGCGGTATCGATACGGCGAGCATCGTGCTGCGCGTCGATGGCGGCATGACCGCCTCCGACTGGACGATGCAGTTCCTCTCCGATCTGCTTGGCGCACCGGTCGACCGGCCGCAGGTGCTGGAGACAACGGCGCTGGGCGCGGCCTGGCTCGCCGGCCACAAGGCGGGCGTGTGGCCGGGAATGGACGAGTTTTCCGGCAACTGGCATCTCGATCGCCGTTTCGAGCCGCGCATGGCCGAGGCGGAGCGGGCGGCGCTCTATGCCGGCTGGCAGGATGCGGTGCGCCGGACCCGCAGCGCCTGACGCGGGGGTCCTGGCGGCCGGCGTGCCGTACAGTGCAGGCTTGAGAACACCGCGCGGAGCCTCACCAAGGCTCCGCGCTTCGTCTTTCCCGCTTTTCCGACCCCCGTCATTTTCGTTGACCGGCGGCTGGCTCGCCCGCTAAGTTGACTGAAGCAATATAGTCAGGAAATCGTCAACATGCCTGTCTCGCCGCTGCAGGATCCGGACGTCGCCGCCGTTCGTCAGTTCAACCGCTTCCACACCCGCCTCGTCGGCGCGCTGAACGAGCGGATGCTCGCCTCCGACTATTCACTCGCGCAGGTGCGCATTCTCTACGAACTCGCCAACGCCCGGCCCGATGCGCCGCCTTCGGCGCGGGATCTCGGCGACATCCTGCAGATGGATGCCGGTTATCTCAGCCGGCTGCTGTCCGGGCTCGAGAGCGACGGGCTGCTGGCCCGCACGCCCTCGCCCGAGAACGCCAAGCGGCTGGCGCTGACGCTGACCGAGCGGGGCCGGGAGGTCTTTGCCGGGCTCAACGAGGCTTCGGCGCGCGAGGTCGCGAGCCTGCTCTCGGGGTTGCCGCCGGAGGCACGCGGCCAGTTGACCGGCGCGATGGCCCGCATCCGCCGGCTGCTCGGAGATACGCCCGACACCCGCGCCTTCATCCTGCGCGATCCGCGGCCCGGCGATCTCGGTTGGGTCGTTCACCGGCAGGCGGCGCTTTATGCGCAGGAATACGGCTTCGACTGGACCTTCGAAGGGCTGATTTCCGAGATCGCCGGCAAGTTCGTCCGCGAGTTCGATCCGGCACGCGAGCGTTGCTGGATCGCCGAGATGGAGGGCGAGGTCGTCGGCTCGGTCTTCGTCGTGCGCCAGGACGACGAGGTCGCCAAGCTGCGGATGCTCTATGTCGATCCGGCGGCGCGCGGGCGCGGCCTTGGCCGTGCCCTTGTCGAGGAATGCCTGCGCTTTGCACGCGGTGCCGGCTATCGGCGCATGGTGCTGTGGACCAACGACATTCTCGTCTCGGCACGGCGCATCTACGAGGCGGCCGGCTTCGAACTGCTGGAGGAAGAACACCACCACAGCTTCGGCCATGATCTCGTGGGCCAGAACTGGGGGCGCGACCTGTGAGAGGGGCCGTGCTTGGCGCGATCTTCACCGGATTGCAGGTCGGGGCGGCCCTGGTGGCGAGCGAAGCGGTGGTTGCCGAGGTCGGCGCCGGGCGGCTCGGCTTCCTGCGCTATGCCATCGCCCTGCTGATCCTGCTGCCGGTGGCCTTCTTCTCTTCCGGCGCGCCGGTGGCCCGGCGCGACATGCTTCCCGTGGCCCTGATCGGCATCGGCCAGTTCGGCGTGCTGGTCGGCCTGCTCAACGTCGCCGTGCTGCATACCGGCTCGCCGCGGGTGGCGCTGGTCTTCGCGACCCTGCCCATCGTCACGCTGACTGTTGGTCTGCGCTTTGCCGTCGGACGGGTTTCGCCGCTGGAACTCGCCTCGATCCTGCTGTCGGTTGTCGGCGTCGGTATCCTGCTGGCCGGCGAGGCGCTGACGGGCCGGATGCTCGCCTCCGACTGGATCGGCGTCGGTTGCGCGGCGCTGGCAACGCTCACCGGTGCGCTGTGCTCGCATCTCTACCGGCCCTATCTGCAGCGCTGCGGCGTCGCCAAGGTCAGCGTCATCGCCATGCTCGCCTCGCTGCTGCCGCTCGGTGTCATGGCTCTTCTCGAAGGGCAGGGCCTGCCGATGGCCGACTGGTCGCGGCGCACCGTGATGCTGGTCGGCTTCGTCGGCCTGTCGAGCGGCGCGGGCTTCCTGCTCTGGCTCTACGCGCTGAGCCGGCTGCCGGCGGCGGTGGTGACCGCCTTTCTCGGCCTCAGCCCGGTGACCGCGGTGGTCCTGTCGGTGCTGTTCCTGGGAGCGACGCCGACGCTGACGCTGGCCGTGGCCATGGTGCTGGTCGTCGGCAGCCTTGCCGCCACCGCCGTCGCGCAGCGCCGGGGTCGGAAACCGGCGCCGCCCCTGCCGGTCGGCGGCAGTGCGTGACCCACACCGACACCCAGACCTTGGCCGCGCCTCAGCGCCAGCCGTTGCGGTGGAGCGCGGCGAGCGCGGTGCGGTAGTCGGGATAGCGGAACGCGTAGCCGAGCTCCCGCTTCACCCGGTCGTTGGAGACCCGCTTGTTCTCTCCGTAGAAGGAGCGCGCCATCGGCGACAGCTCGGCGGTCTCGAAATCCTGCTCCGGCGGTGGCGCGACGCCCAAAAGCTCCGCCGCATGGGCGATCACGTCCTGCGGCGGCGCCGGCTCGTCGTCGGTGACGTTGAAGATCCGCGTCGCCGGAGCAGTGTCGATCGCCGCCTCCAGCGCGCCGGCGATGTCCTCCACATGGATGCGGTTGAACACCTGACCCGGCTTGATCAGTCGGCGAGCCGTGCCTTTCTCGAAATTGACGAAGGCATTGCGCCCCGGCCCGTAGATGCCCGACAGGCGGAAGATCTGCACCGAAATGCCATGCTTGGCGGCAAAGGCGAGCCAGGCCTCCTCCGCCTCGACCCGCTGGCGCGAGCGCCGCGAGACGGGCCGGCACGGCGTTTCCTCGTCGACCCAGCCGCCGTCGTGATTGCCATAGACGCCGACGGTGGAAAGATAGCCGATCCATTCAGGGCGCGCGGCCGCGAGATCGTCAGCGTGATGGGCAAGCACCGGGTCGCCCGCCTCGCCCGGTGCGATGGAGACGAGCACATGGGTGGCGTCGGCCAGCGCCGCGCGCACCTCGTTGCCGGGCGCCGTGCCGTCGAAGAGAACCGGCGCAATGCCCCGCTCCGCCAGCCGCGCGGCCTTCTCCGCGCTTCGGGTGGTCGCGGTGATCGTCTCGCAGCGGCTGGAGACGCGCCGGACGAAGGCATCCGCCGAATAGCCGAGGCCGAAGACGAAAAGGCGCATGGATCTGGCTCCCGAAAAGGTCTGGTCAGGTCAGCGACAGGTCGCCGCGGCGGATCTCGTAGAGCATTATCGCAGTCGCGACCGCCAGGTTGAGACTGTCGGCCTGGCCCGCCTGCGGAATGCGGGCGAGGGCGCTGCAGGCCTCCGCCATCTCCTGCGGCAGGCCGGACTGCTCGTTGCCCATCAGCAGCAGCGCCGGCCGGCGATAGTCGATGCTGCGATAGTCGGACGAGCCCTTCAGATGGGTGCCGACGACCGTACCCGGCCAGCGTGCGGCGATGTCGCGAAAGCTCTCGCGGGTGAGACGGGCGAGCGGCACATGGAACAGCGAACCCATGGTGGCGCGCACCGCCTCGACCGCGAAGGGATCGGTGGTGTCGCCGACCAGAAGGACGCCGGATGCCCCGACCGCATCGGCGGTGCGGATGATCGTGCCGAGATTGCCCGGATCGCGCACCTGGTCGAGCGCCACCCACACGCCCTGCGGCGCGGCCACGAAGGCTTTCTCCAGAGCCGCTGCGGAGAGCAGGCGCTGGCCATAGACGCCGACGACCATCTGCGGGTTGTCGCGCCGGGTCATCGCGGCGAGGACGGCGGTGGAGACTTCCAGGATCGTGGCGCCGCGCGCCCGTGCCGTCGCTGCAACCTCGCGCGCCGGGGCGCTGTCCCGCGCTTCCGGGCCGAGCGCCAGCATGTCGACCTCCCACCCGGCGGCCAGCGCGTCGGTGGCAAGCTTCAGCCCCTCGGCGACGAAGCGCCCGCTCTTCTGCCGATGCTTGCGCTGGGCGATCAGCGCCTTGATGTCCTTGACCAGCGGGTTGGAGAAGGACGTGACCTGCTTCACCTGTCCGGGGCGCGGGAGATTGGTGCTCATGTGGCGCTCCAGCGGCTGTAGAGCGAGGTGGAGAGCGCGCGGCTGCCGCCTTCCTCGCGCAGCACCAACTCGCCGGAGGCGAGCACGCCGCCGCGCCGCGACAGCGTTTCGGCCATCAGCTCGTGCAGCGACAGGAAGCTCGCCCGGATCGCATAGGCGGTGAGCACCAGGAAATCGGCCTCCGGCGACAGGATCTCCTCGATCATCGGCATCAGGGCCGGCAGGCTCTCGTAAAGGTCCCAGACCTCGCCCTTGGGGCCTCGGCCGTATTTTGGCGGATCGAGCAGGATGCCGTCATAGCGGTTGCCGCGCTTGACCTCGCGGGCGACGAACTTCACCGCGTCCTCGCAGATCCAGCGCACCGGCAGATGGTCGAGCCCGGACATCGCCTGGTTCTCGCGCGCCCAGCCGATCGCCTTCTTGGAGGCATCGATATGGGTGACCTCGGCGCCGGCGGCGGCCGGCACCAAGGAGGCAAGGCCGGTATAGCCGAACAGGTTGAGGATGCGCATCGGCTTGCCGCCGGCGGCCTGGCGCGCCGCCACCCGCTCGGCCATCCACTGCCAGTGGGCGGCCTGCTCGGGAAACACGCCGACATGGCGGAACGACATGAAACGGCCGAGAAAGTGGACGTCGTGAAACCGCATCGGCCAGGTATCGGGCAGGTCGCGGTTCAGCCGCCAGCGTCCCGGCCCGTCGTCCTCGTCATTGCCGGTGAAGACGGCATCGGCCGACAGCCAGCGCTTTTCCGGCAGGCGCGGCGCGCCCATCGCCTGGGGTTCCGGCCGGTCGACGACGATGCGGCCGTAGCGCTCGAGTTTGCGCCCGTGCCCGAAGTCGAGCAGCGCATAGTCGTCCCAGCCGCGCGTTTCCAGGATCAGCGGCCAGCAGGCGGTCGGGGGCTTGCCGGCGGGGGCGGGAGCGGGATCGGAGCCGGGCAGGGCGGGGCG
This sequence comes from Stappia sp. P2PMeth1, assembly GCF_900185735.1. Taxonomy (NCBI): domain Bacteria; kingdom Pseudomonadati; phylum Pseudomonadota; class Alphaproteobacteria; order Hyphomicrobiales; family Stappiaceae; genus Stappia; species Stappia sp. P2PMeth1. The sequence goes on from NZ_FYAW01000013.1 coordinate 12,781, forward strand.
AACGGACACGGGAACGGACTGCCTTCTCGAACGGCCCGGCGGCCGGCCGGGCAGGAACTGGCGGCGACCTTCGGGTGGCGCCGTTTCCGTTGGCCTTAGGGCGGTTCACGGCGCGGGTCAATCGCCTCGCAGGGCAAGGCCTGTGCTGCGCTGCGGCAAGAAGAAGTTTGTCGCCGATTTTCTCGCAAGCACTTGAAAGGCGGAGGCAGCTTGGCCAAGCTTAGGGAAAGGGTCGACGTCCCGCAGGGCGGGCGTCGCAACAAGGGATTGGCGGTCCATGGATTTGGTTGGCGAGTATCGATTGTTGGCGGGTCGTGGGGCTGTTTGGTTGGCGCTGAACGACGCGGATGTTCTGCGTCGTTGCATTCCCGGCTGCGAGGAGCTGGAGCAGGTTTCCGAGC
>NZ_FYAW01000030.1:0-5403 GCF_900185735.1 Stappia sp. P2PMeth1
GCCCAAGCGATGAGCTGCTCGCTTTCCTCGAAACGCTCTGATTATGCCGAACTGCCGCATGGCCGACAGCAGACGCAACGGCCGCCGAACTCGGCCATGCGGCATAATCCAGCTTACGGCATAATGCACCAGCTCGTGCAAGAGCGTGGCGTAGTAGCTCTCGGTCGCGGAGCTGGTCTCGGTGCCGAGGAAGCGCTCGCGCTCGGGCATCTGGATGATGTCGTCGGAGGGACGATAGAAGGCGCGCGTGCCGCCGTGACGGATGATTGCGCCGGTGGCGGTGATGAAGCGATCGGCGGCTGCCACGGTTGCGACGGGGTCCTTGGGCTCGGGGAGCGCCGGCGCCTCGTAGCCTTCCACCTGGTCGGCGTTGAAGACCCAGCTCGCGCGGGCCATCAGGCGCTTGCCGTGCTCGGTTTCGCCGGTGTCATCGTCCCGCTCTTCCACGTCGAACTCCTTGTAGAAGACCACGAGGCTCGACTTCTCGCCCTTGCGGACCTGACAGCCGTTGGCCTGCCACTGACGGTAGGTGCCCCAGGTGCCGGTGGTGAAGCCGCTGGCTTGGGCGGAGGCCCAGAGGCTGACGACGTTGATGCCGCGATAGGCTTTGGCGGTGTCGATGTTGACGGGGCGGTTCAGGCCCTCGCCGCTGCGGTGCCAGGGCATCTGCCAGTCACCGGCTCCCGCCTCGATGGCGGCGATGATGTTGTTGGTGACCTGGGTGTAAACGTCGATGCGTTGTGCGGTCATGGTTCCTCTCCTTGTCTTTGCGACCGCGCCCATCGCGGCCGTCCGATGGCGACCGGAGAGGCAGGGGCAAGACGGGCGGCGCACCCACACGGGCTGGAGGGAACCGGAAGACGGCGGGCGGGCTGTTTCTTGAAGCACCGCGTCCGCGAGGAATGCGGCCTCGGCCGCAGGGGAAGAAACTGACCGACCGCCGTTGCGCCGCCCGGCGTCCCTGCCAGGTCAGCCACACCTGAGGACGGCTCGTGGGCAGCGATCAGCGACAGGGATTGGAGGAACCTCGCCAACGAAAGTCGTGATACCCGGACACAGAACGACCCCGCCATCGCCGGCGGGGCCGATTTGGAGACTGTTGCGATGCCCACTGGCGCAGGGCATGAGGGTTTATGGCCGCAGGCAACAATCCGTCCCTGACAGCCTGCAACGAAACGAGCGTCAGAGATGGCCGCTCAAGTCATAGGAAGAACAGGCAAATCGGGTTACAACCGAACGGAAGAACAAAGGAGGCTGGTCAGCGGCGGAGGGCAGCCATGGTCTGGGGCAAGCTGTTCGGTGGGGGCAAGGGCGGGAACGAGTCGATCCGATGGACGGGCGGGTCGTTCCATGTGGCTTGGTATCGGTCACTCGACCCGGAATGGCGAGAAGCTCTCCGGATCATTACCGACGACCCCTACATGGAGCACATGTTCAAGGTCCGCCTGTGGCAGGAGCTGAAATCCGGCGATCTGGAGAAGTTCCGAGCGCAACTCCGCAGTACGTTCCCGATGCTTCATCCCGACAACCAGGCGAGGCTGAAGTCGATTAGCGCGTCGGCCGCATGGGCTTCTTTGCAACAACTGGAGAGCGGACGGTTCATCCCGGAGAAGGGGGAGCCCTGGCCGGAGGATACGATCGAACTGGCGAGGTTCGCCCTTCCCTATGTTGACGAAGACGGTGGACGGACGACGCTGTTCTACCCGATCCACTTCCATGGCGAAGGCCATCTGCTCACGGTCGCCCCGACGGGGGCAGGCAAAGGCCAACGATTCATCCTGCCGACGCTGCTGAAGTTCGAAGGCCCCGTCGTGGTGCTCGATCCCAAGGGCGAGAACTACAAGGAGACGGCGTGGTGGCGAAGCCTCTACGGGCAGGTCTTCAAGTTCGCCCCCGGTCAGCCTGACTCCGACAGCTACAACCCGCTCGACCGGGTGAAGAGCTGGGACGATGCGCGGCTGGTGGCCGACCTGCTGATCGTGCCCCAGAGCCGCGATCCGTTCTGGGATGATTCCGCGAAAGTGCTGCTGAGCGGCCTGATCTACTACGTGGTCAGCACCCGTCCGCCCGGCCTCCGGAACATGGCGGAGGTCCAAGGCCTTCTGGCGGCCTCGAAGGAAGAGCATGACCACATGCTCGAAGATCTGAAGGCATCAAGCGACCCGCGCCTGCGCCAGGCCGGCAATCTCATCGAAAAGCAGACCGACGGGCTGCGCATGTCGATCACGACAACCTTGCACACGCAGCTTGAGGTCTGGAGTTCCGATCGGGTACGGACGGTCACCTCGACAACGACGCCGGGCTTCACGATGGAGGACATCCTCGTGACGGCCAACAACGATGCGGTAGCGGCCTCGAAGGAGAAGAGGTGGTACGGCTGGCAGGATAAGGGCGACGGGCAGGTCGAGCGGGGGGCATCGGGATCGGTCTATCTGATCGTGCCCCCGGAAGAGATGCGCGCGACGCTCACGGTGCTACGCGTCATCCTGGGCCAGCTCCTGAGCGAAGCGATCCGGGTGCGCAAGGAGATCATGGAGCGCAACGCCGCCGACACGGAGCTGCATCCGAAGTTCCTGAACTACCCGATCACCTTCTTCCTCGATGAGATGCCACAGCTCGGCTACATGGGCATCATCGAGAACGCGGTCGCGATCACGCGCAGCTACAAGATCAGGATGTGGCTGTTCACCCAGGACATCGCGCAGTTGAAAGAGGTGTACCCGAAATGGGAGAGCCTCATCGCCAACTGCCGCTGCCAGATCTACTTCCGCCCGAACGATACCACCACCGCGGCCCATGTCTCGGCGCGGCTTGGTCGGAAGCGCGACATCTGGGGCAAAGAGGACTGGGTGGCGTCGCCGCAGCAGCTCATGGGCACGGAGTTCTGGGAAGATTGCGTCATGTTCCAGGACGGCCTGGCCATTCGTGCCCGCATGCAAACGCCGCTGTTCGCGGACCCGGATCACAAGGAGTGGGTCGAGGAGAACCAAGCGAAGTACGGCAAGGAGGTGCTGCGCGCGCCTCGCGTCGCGCCGCTTCCTGTTCCGGAAGCGAGACCGCCTGCGGCGCCTGCCGAGGGCTCAGAGGCGGTCGCGCCGGCACAAGCCCCGGCGCCATCTTCTCCTGGCACTCAGGATGACGCTGTCGATCTGGAGGATGACGCCGAATATCAGGCTGAACTCGCCGCGCTCCAGGCGCGGATGCGTGCCCGCAAGGGCGGCCCCCCGCCCGCTGCCGTAGCAAACCCACCCGACGATGACGGCCCCAGACCGCCTGAGCGACCTTCTGGTTCATCCGAGACGCCGCGCCGCCCACCTGCCCCTCCCAGCTTCGACGAATGATCTGAGAGGGCACCCAGCGCGCCACACACCCCCTTCAAAACCCCATGGCCTACAGAGAGGAGCGCCGCCAATGAGATGGATAATGGAAAACCTGACCACGATCGTCGTGCTCGGCGTCATCGCCGTCGGGCTCTATGTCTGGGTGATGCGAAAGAAGTACGCAGAATCCTTCAAGGATGAGATGGCGCGCACTCAGGCGGAGAGGCAGGCACGCCGCGACGAGGCTGAACGCCTTCGGAACAAGGATTCCTGATCCGACGATACGGTACCTGCCAATGGTTTACTGAGATGCAGAGCGGGGTCCTCAACTCGGACCCGTTCGCGAGCCCCTTGCGATGCTTCGGTCCGTGCGGGGCGTCCAACGAAGCATCGACCTGCGTCTTCGCACCCAAGTCGGTTCTGTCCACAAGAACGCGCCGCCAACTACAGGATTTAATAATACAGGTACATATAGGTATATGCGGTACCGTTTATGCGTAAAGCCGGTACCGTTTATGCGTGCCGAGGTTCGTTTGACTGGCGGAAAATCTGATTTCGGGGGCGGTACCGTTTATGCGTGGATAACCCATCCGAATCCCCAGAGTGGTCCACAAGCAGTTTGAGAGATTCCTCAGCCGACAGAGCGGCGCATGACATGCGGCACGCTCGGCAGCAGGACCAGCGCCTCGGCCGTGTCGTCGAGCCGGAGCGCGGGATAGACCAGACGCACCTTGGCAAGGGCGTGTAGAAACGCTTTCTTGAAGTTGCGGCGCCCTTGCGCCGTGGCCGGGTAATCCGCGCCGAACTGGAGCTGCAAGGCGCCCCATGGAATCGTGGTGCGGCCCTTGACATAGGACATGCGGTAGGTCAGCCAGAGATAGACATCGAGCGCCATCGGCGAGCGCTTTAAAGCGGTCAGGGCGCGCAGGTCGATCGGAACGGGGTTTTCGGTGATCTCCTTGAAGAACCGTTCCGACAAGATGACGGTGCTCTCCCACAGGGTGTCCTGGTCGGGCTGCCGGGGCTCCCACCAGAGGTTTGCCTCGTCGGCGATGGTCACGTTGCGGATGCCGATGCCGTTGCCGGCTGTGTAGGTGCAGGAGATCGAACAGGACACGAGCCGGGTCATCTGATCCTTCAGACGCGGGATCGAGCCCCAGCGCCCGCCGGTGGGCGCAAGATCGAGCTCAGCCATGAAGCGGCTGAGACTGCTGCCGAGCACGATGTGGCGATCTCTCGTGCGCACGGCTTCGGTCGTCAGAAAGCCGATGATCAGCCGGGGGATGCTGCCGTAGGGCAAACCAACCTTCGACGGCGCCACCATGGTCATGGTGAAGGCGCCGTTGGTGCGCTCGAACTCGCTCGCGACAACCGCCTTGTGCGGCATGGTCGCCTGCACGAGGGCACGGGCCATGAAGCCGAGCGCGCCGGCCTCCTGCGCTGCTTGTGCCTCGATATCAAGGGCTGCCGTAAAGAGGCGGTCCAACTGCCGTGACAGTGGCCGATTGTCGTTGGCCGGCTGAAGCGGACTGCCACCAGGGGCACCTATCACAACGCCACAGCGGTCGGCGTCGGGCGTGTCGATCGTTTCGATGTCATCGATATCGAGTAGGCTGGATCGGCGCATCCGACAGAGCTTCCCGTAGTTCGTCTTTTGTTCTTATCACGATACCACAAGCGCCTGCCGAGTGGCGCGCAATCTTCGCAGAGCTTGGGGGCAGCGCCCCTGCTGGAGTTGATGGGGAATCGTGGGCAGTCGTTGGGAGCTACTGCCCCTAAATTGCCCCTGAACGCAAAAACGCCCCGGCTTTTGGGCCGAGGCGTTTTCGTAAGTATCTGTTATTTGTCGGTAATTTTGGTTGCGGGGGCAGGATTTGAACCTGCGACCTTCAGGTTATGAGCCTGACGAGCTACCGGGCTGCTCCACCCCGCGTTGATTTTGTGTTTTTTGTAGATTTTTTTTTGCGCTTTGCGGGCCTGGCGGCGACCGACTCTCCCACGTCTTGAGACGCAGTACCATTGGCGCTGGGGCGTTTCACTTCCGAGTTCGGGATGGGATCGGGTGTTTGGGTCCCCGCAATGG
>NZ_FYAW01000014.1:0-123713 GCF_900185735.1 Stappia sp. P2PMeth1
GCAAACCCGACCCCGGCACGGTCGCCGGCCGCTGGTCTCCCGGACGGGTGTGTCCGGGAGACCACCCAAACTCTACCACCAATGCAAACAAACAACCCCGGCCGCAGGCGAAGCCGGAGAGCCGGGGACTATTGGCAGCCAGAGCGATGGAGAGGGCGCGCCGGCCGAGCCCTACTCCTCGGCTGTCGTCCCGGTCTCAGTGAAGCCGAAAACAGGGGCCCAGTAACCACAGGTCGCGAGGCTCAAGCTTCGGCGCTACCGCCGGGCGGTCGGAGGTTGCCGCCGTCACGCCACCCTCCGCCCCGGCGGATACTGGATACCTGCCTTCGCAGGTATGACAGCCGGGGAGGTGGCGAAGCGCTCCCGCCTCACGCCCGCCTCCCCGCCCGCCTCACTCACGCCCCTCTTTGCGTCCTCCTGCGCGCCGCCCTCTCTTTTCGTCATTCCGGGCAAGGCGAAGCCGCGACCCGAAACCAGCCACGACGTCCAGACGGAACGGCCATCCCGATCCGGCCCGGAAGCCCCTCGAACTGCCGCTGCGGCACAATGGCGCGCGTAAACTTGACTCATTTGGTTAGGTTTTTTCGTCAAAGCCGTTGACGCGGGCGCCCCGGCACCGCATATCTATGCCCATGCGCCTGACCCAGCAGACCAACTACGCCGTCCGCACCCTGATTTACTGTGCGGCAAATCCCGGATCGCCAAGCCGTGTCGCGGATATCGCGGCCAGCTTCGAGATGTCGGAGACCCATCTCTTCAAGATCCTAAAGGTTCTTGTCGATGGCGGCTTCGTGCGCACCCTGCGCGGCCGCAACGGCGGCATCCTGCTCGCCCGCCCAGCGGCGGAGATCACCGTCGGCGAAGTGGTCCGCGCGGCGGAAGAAAGCTTCCTGCTGGCTGAGTGTTTCGAGTCGGGCCGCAAGGACTGTCCGCTGATCACCTCCTGCGGCTTCAACGGGCTGCTGCACGAGGCGCTCGAGGCCTTCATGACGGTGCTCGATTCCCACACCATCGCCGAGCTGGCCGAGGACCGCACCGAGATCCGCTTCCTCTTGAAGATGGATCCGGAGATCGCCGCGCAGAGCAAGGCGACGAGCCTGCAGGGCGCCGGCGCCTGAGGCGCATAGAGACCCTGGCGCCTGAGACGCAGGCAGCGCCGATCCCGACAGACGACACGAAAACGGCGGCCCCTCGTAAGGCCGCCGTTTCGTTTTCGGCTCCCCATTGAGGGGAGAATCCGGCCGGAGCGAACCGCCCCGGCCGGATCGGGACTCACTCCATTTCGGCGATGACCTCGAAGGTGCTGCCCGACACCTTGAACAGCGCATAGGCGCCCGGCACGTCGCCGGCCTCGTCGAAATTGTGCTCGCCGGCCGCGCCGCGATAGTCGATGGCGGTGCCGGCGGCGATCAGTTCCTTCGCCTTGGCCCACTCGCCCGGCAGGATCGGCTCACCCTCGCCGTTGGAGATCTCGCGCAGCGCCGCCGAGACCTTCGACTTGTCGGCGCCGGCCTTCTCGATGGCCAGCGCCAGCATGAAGGTCGCGTCATAGGACGTGGTGACGAAGATCGCATTCGGATCGCCGCCGATGTCGGAGAAGGCCTTGTTGAAGACTTCCAGCGCGTCCGACTGCTGGCCGACCGGCGCGGAGGCGATGAAGGTCGTCAGGTTGTCGGCCCCGAGCTCGCGGATCGGCGCGTCGGACTTCATGCCGTCGCCGCCGACGAAGTTCTCGAAGAAGCCGTTTTCCAGCGCCTGGCGCAGCATGGTCAGGCCCGAGCCGTCGCCATAGTCGAGAATGACGAGCGTGTCGGCGCCGCCGGCGGCAAGGTCGGCCAGGTTGGAGCGGTAGGACGCCCGCTCGCCCTCATGCGCGGCAAAGCCGGCGATCTCGCCGCCCTTTTCCTCGAACTCGGCGCGGAACGCCTCGGCAAGGCCCTTGCCGTAGTCATTGTTGAGATAGGCGACCGCCACCTTCGTGGTGCCGCGCTCCAGCAGGGTGCGGGCGAGCGCCCGGCCCTGATAGTCGTCGGAGGGCACGGTGCGGAAGACGGTGTCGTTGTCCTGGAGCGACGTGATCTCCGGCGAGGTGCCCGACGGGGTGACGATGGTGACGCCGGCGGGGATGGTCACCGAATTGGCGGCGGCGAGCACGGCGCCGGAGCAATGCGGGCCGACGATGGCGATGACGCCTTCCAGGTTGACCGCCTTGGTCGCCGCGTCGGTGGCGTTCTGCGGGTTGCAGGCGCTGTCGCCGACGACGCCGATCAGCTTGCGGCCGTCGAGGATGCCGCCGGCCTCGTTGACCTGGCTGATGGCGAGATTGGCGCTGTCGATCATCGCCGGGGCCATGGCGGCGATCGGACCGGAAATGCCGCCGAGCAGGCCGATCTTCACGTCCGCATGGGCGGGCGCCGCAAGCGCCGTCGCTCCCAGAAGGGCGGCGAGGGCCGCGATACGCAACGTCTTCATGATGAACCTCCACCTTGTGGTTATCCGGCCGGTGCGAAGTCTCGCCGGCCGTTCGCTGTCTCGCGGAGGCGGCTCCCGGGGCCCGCAGGCCGTGCCGTGGATGCCGCTTTCCGCGCTTGCGGCAGCCGGTCGCCCGGCTGCCCGGTGGCGGCAGTTTCAACCGAAACGCGCCGCCCTCACAAGCCTCAATCGGATGCCGCCGGCGGGCGTGCACCTTGCGCCGCGGCCTCCGGCCGGCGCCCCTTGCCCCGCGGCTCGGGCAGCAGCCCCTCTGGGCGGAAACGCAGCACCAGTTGCAGCATCAGGCCGATCAGGAAGACGCGCAGGTACTTCGCCTTGACCGCGTATTCATGCGGCAGCCGGTCGGTGACGATCTCCGACACGGACCAGATGATCCAGACCACGGCAACGCCGAGAATGGCGCCGCGATTGTTGCCCGAGCCGCCGAGGATCAGCATGATCCAGACCAGGAAGGTCGCGACCATCGGGTCGATCGCCTCCGGCGTGATCGTGCGGTTGAAATGGACGAAGAGCGCGCCGCCGAGCCCCATCAGCGCCGAGCCGAAGATGAAGGCCTCGAGCCGCCGATAGGGCACGTCCTTGCCCATGGCCCGCGCCGCATCCTCGTTGTCGCGGATCGCCCGCATCATCCGCCCCCAGGGCGAGGCGAACTGCCGCTCGACCAGGAGATAGGCGGCGAGCAGCACGCCGGCGACGATGGCGAGATAGGCAAGCTGCGACATTGTGTAGGCAAGGTCGCCGAAGGGACGCGGGATGTTGGTGATGCCGCGCGCCGCATTGGTCAGCCAGCCTTCCGACTTGACGACGAGGCGGATGATCTCGGCGACGCCGATGGTGGCGATGGCGAGATAGTCGGAGCGCAGGCGCAGACAGATCTTGCCGATCGGCCAGGCGATCAGCCCGGCCGCCACCATCGCGCCCAGCCAACCGACCGGCACCGGCAGGTCGAAGCCGCCGACGCGCCCCGGCACGAAGGGCGTGGTCAGGATCGCGGACGTGTAGGCGCCGACGGCGAAGAAGCCGGCGATGCCCGCGTTAAAGAGGCCGGTATAGCCCCACTGGATGTTCAGCCCCAGCGCCAGCAGCGCATAGATGCCGATGAAGATCGCCATGAAGACGGCGTAGTTGACGAAGCCGAGCCATTCCATCGCGCGCGACCTCCTTACAAGACCTTGCCCTTGAGCAGGCCGGTCGGCCGCACAAGGAGCATCAACAGCAGGATGGCGAAGGCAGTCGCCGCCTTGTATTCGGTCGGCAGGACAAGCGCCGACATCTCCTCGGCGATGCCGACGATCAGCCCGCCGAGCACCGCGCCCTCGACGCGGCCGACACCGCCGAGAATGGCGGCGGCGAACATCGGCAGCAGCATCGACCAGCCCATCATCGCCTTGAGCTCGTAGTTGAGGCCGAGGAAGACGCCGGCCGCCGCGCACAGGGCGCCGACGATCGTCCAGGTGAGCAGCACGACCTTGCGGTTGTCGACGCCCGACAGGAGCGCAAGGTCCGGATTGTCGGACATCGCCCGCATCGCCTTGCCCCACTTGCTGTATTTCAGGAAGAGCTGCAGCGCGACGACAAGCCCGACCATGGCCAGAACGGTGATCAGCTCGCGGTCGCGGATGCGGATGCCGAACCAGTTCTCGGGCCGCACGATGCCGCGGGTATAGGTCTGGGAATCGACCCCCCATACGATCTGCACGACGGCACGCACCATCAAGGCGACGCCGAGCGAGGCCATCACCGTGACGATCTTCGGCCGCTCGCGCAGATAGGCGTAGAAGGTCCTGTCGATGCCGACGGCGACCGCCGCGGTCACCGCCATCGCCACCGGCAGCGCGACATAGGGAGAGACGCCGCCCAGCGTGACCACGGCCAGCGCCAGGAAGGCGCCGAGCGTGGCAAGGTCGCCATGGGCGAGATGGGCATAGCGCAGGATCGCGAAGACCAGGGTGATGCCGACCGCGCCGAGCGCATAGATCGACCCGACGACGATGCCCGGCACCAGGTAGAAGTTGACGATTTCCATCGCACCCATGGCGATCAGCCTCCCAGGAACATGGCTGCGACATCCTCGTCGGCGAGGAGCTCGGCGCCCGTGCCCTCGTGCCGGTTGGCGCCGGAGGCGAGCACATAGCCGCGATCGGCGAAGGCGAGCGCCTGCTTGGCGTGCTGCTCGACCAGGAGGATGGTCACGCCGGTGTCGCGCACGTCGCGGCAGATCTGGAAGATCTGCTCCATGTATTTCGGCGAAAGCCCGGCCGTCGGCTCGTCGAGCAGCAGCAGCTTGGGCTCCAGCATCAGGGCCCGGCCCATGGCGACCATCTGGCGCTGGCCGCCGGACAGGTTGCCGGCGAGCGCCTTGCGCCGCTCCTTGAGGTCGGGGAACAGGGCATAGACCCGGTCATAGGCGGCCGACAGGTCGCCGGAGCGCAGGAAGGCGCCCATTTCCAGGTTCTCGTGCACCGTCATCTCGCGGAAGACGTTGTTGACCTGCGGCACGTAGCACACGCCGGCCTCGACGATACGGTTGGGCTCAAGGCCGGTGACGTCGGCCCCGTCGACCCGGATCGTGCCGCCGCGCACATGCAGCAGGCCGAAGATCGCCTTCATCGCCGTCGACTTGCCGGCGCCGTTCGGGCCGACGATGACGACGATTTCGGACGGGGCCGCGCGCAGGGTCACACCTTGCAGGATGTCGGCCTCGCCATAGCCGCCGACGACGTCGCGCATGTCGAGAATGTCGCTCATGCGGCATCTCCCACGCTCTCGCCGAGATAGGCTTCCAGCACCCGCGGGTCGGAGCGCACGGTGGCGAAGTCGCCCTCGATCAGCACCCGCCCCTCGGCCATGCAGATCACCGGGTCGCAGAGCTTCTCGATCATCTCCATATCGTGCTCGATGAGGACGAAGGTGTAGCCGCGCTCGCGGTTGAGAATGGCGATCTTCTCCTCCAGCTTGCGCAACAGGGTGCGGTTGACGCCGGCGGCCGGCTCGTCGAGCAGCACGAGCTTCGCGTCCGTCATCATGGTACGGCCGAGCTCCAGCAGCTTCTTCTGGCCGCCGGACAGGTTGCCGGCGCGCTCGTCCGCCACATGCGACAGTTCCAGGAAGGCCAGCGTCTCGAGCGCGCGTGCCTGCACCCGCTCCTCGTCGGCGCGCACCCGGCCGGGCGACAGCCAGTTGGCGAGCAGCCCCTCGCCCGACTGGCGCGGCGGCACCATCATCAGGTTCTCCAGCGCCGTCAGCCGGTGGAATTCGTGCGGGATCTGGAAGGTGCGCACCAGGCCGAGATGGAAGCGCTTGTCGGTGGAAAGGCCGGTGACGTCGCGCCCGAGATAGCGGATGCGCCCGGAGGTCGGCGGAATGGCGCCGGCCACCATGTTGAACGTCGTCGTCTTGCCGGCGCCGTTGGGTCCGATCAACCCGGTGATCGTGCCCTCGCGCACGGAGAAGCTGCAGCCGTCGACGGCGCGGAAGCCGCCATAGCTCATCACGAGGTCCTCGACCTCCAGCATCATGTCCTGTCCGCTCATCCTACCCTCGCCGGGACCATTCGGTCCGATGCGGCGGCCTTTCCGGCCGCTCTTCCTGCCGCTGGCATTGTCGCGCGCCCTAAAGGCGCCGCAACAGGGCGCGCACCGGCGCCGCGTCGAGCCCTTCTAGCTTCAATGGCGGGGCGATCAACTCATAATCCCCGGTTTCGACATGGGCGAGGGCGAGATTTTCCAGAATCCGCATGTCGTGGCGCCGAAACGCCATATGGGCGGGCAGATCCTTCGAGGTTTCGGGATCGACGGAGGGGACGTCGACACCGACGAGACGCACGCCATGAGCGGCGAGCAGGTCCACCGTCTCGGGGTCAAGCGCGCGAAAGCCTTCGGGCCAGACCTGCGGATCGAGCGTCTCGGCAAGGCGCAGCAACACGCGCGGCGGCGCGCCGTCGAGATATCGCTCGATTTCGTGAGGCAGGCAGAGCGGGCCCTCCCCGCGCGCATCGATCAGCCGGGCCGGGCCGATGAAGTCCGCCAGCGGCAGGGCATCGATCGCGGCGCCGGCCGCATCGTAATGGAGCGGCGCGTCGGCATGGGCGCCGCAATGGGTGGAGAGCGAGACGGAGGTGACGTTGACCGGGCAGCCGGGACCGATGGCGAAGGTTCTCTCCACCCGGTAGGGCGCATCGCCCGGAAACACCGCAGCGCCCGGACGCAGCGGCGGCGTGATGTCGATCAGTCCCGTCGGCATGAAGCCCCTCCCATGACGCCCTTTCCCATCAAGCCCCTCCCAAGGCCGGCCCCGTTCCCGAAGGCATATAGCGCGCCGCGCTCACATGTCGGCGCGGATCTCCCACAATTCGGGAAACAGCACCACTTCAAGCATCCGGCGCAGATACATGACGCCGGAGGTGCCGCCGGTGCCGCGCTTGAAGCCGATGATGCGCTCCACCGTGGTGACGTGGTTGAAGCGCCAGCGGCGGAAATAGTCCTCGAAATCGACCAGCTTCTCGGCGAGGTCATAGAGCGACCAGTAACGGTGCGGGTCGCGATAGACCTCCAGCCAGGCGCGGGCGACGCTGTCGTTGCGCTCATAGGGCTGCGAGACGTCGCGGGCCAGATGCGCCTCGTCGACCGGCAGGCCGGAGCGGGCAAGCAGGCGGATCGCCTCGTCATAGATGCTGGTGTCGCGGCGGATGTGGTCGAGCCAGTGATGAATGCGCGGCACATGCGCATGCGGGCGCATCATCGCCGCGTTCTTGTTGCCGGCGAGAAACTCGATCGCCCGGTACTGATGCGACTGGAAGCCGGAGGACTGGCCGAGATCGCCGCGAAACAGGGTGTATTCCGAGGGCGTCATGGTGCGCAGCACCTGCCAGGCGCCGGTGAGCTGTTCGAAAATCCGCGAGACGCGGGTCAGCATCTTGAAGGCCGGCGGCAGGTCGTCGGCGGCGATGCGCGCCTTGGCGGCGGCCAGTTCGTGGATGGCGAGCTTCATCCACAGTTCCGACGTCTGATGCTGGATGATGAACAGCATCTCGTCATGGGCCTCGGACAGCGGGTTCTGCGCCGTCAGGATGCGGCCAAGGCACAGATAGTCGCCATAGGACATGCGACCGTCGAATTCCATCTCGGCGCCGTCCTCGGCCGGATCGAAGGGGCCGCTGGCATAGGGGCTGCGCGTGACCATCTCTCCTCCCTCGCCGCTCATGTGACCTTCGCCCGCTTGTGGAACTCCGGCCGGTCCCAGGCACGCGTCTCCATGATCTCCTGGAGGATGTCGCAGGCGGCGATCACGTCGGCATGGGAGAGGTAGAGCGGAGTGAAGCCGAAGCGGACAATGTCCGGCGCGCGGAAGTCGCCGATGACGCCGCGGGCGATCAAGGCCTGCATCAGGGCATAGCCCTGCTCGAAGCGGAAGGAGACCTGGCTGCCGCGCGCGCGCGGATCGCGGGGGCTGGCGAGCTCCAGCTCCGGACAGCGGCGCTCGACCTCGGCGCGAAACAGCTCCGACAGCGAGATGGACTTGGCGCGCAGCGCCGCCATGTCGACGCCGTCAAAGGCGGTGAGCGCCGCCTCCAGCGCCGTCAGCGACAGGATCGCCGGCGTGCCGACGCGCATGCGGCCGATGCCGGCATCCGCCCGGTAGTCGAGATCGAAGGCGAAGGGCGCAGCATGGCCCATCCAGCCGGTCAGCGGCGGTGCGACATGATCGAGATGGCGCTGCGCGACATAGAGGAAGGCCGGGGCGCCGGGGCCGCCGTTGAGATATTTGTAGCCGCAGCCGACGGCGAAATCCGCGCCGGCCGCGTCCAGCGCCACCGGCAGCGCGCCGGCCGAATGGGCAAGATCCCAGATGGTCAGCGCGCCGGCGGCATGGGCGATCGCGGTGATCGCCGCCATGTCGTGCAGGCGGCCGGTGCGATAGTCGACCTCGGTCAGCATGACGACGGCGACATCCTCGCCGATCGCCGCCTCGACCTCCTGCGGCGCGACAATCTTCAACTCGTGACCCCGGCCGAGCAGGTCGCGCAGGCCCTGCGCCATGTAGAGGTCGGTCGGGAAATTGCCGCTGTCGGAGAGGATCACCTTGCGCTCGGGGCGCAGCGCCAGCGCGGCCGCCAGAACCTTGAAGACATTGACCGAGGTGCTGTCGCAGGCCGTCACCTGTCCGGGCGCGGCGCCGATGAGGCGGGCGATGCGCTCGCCGACGCGCTGCGGCAGGTCGATCCAGCCATGCTCGTTCCAGGCGCGGATGAGGCTCTCGCCCCACTCCTTCGCAACCGCCTCGGCGAGGCGGGCGGGCACGGCGCTCGGCAGCACGCCGAGCGAATTGCCGTCGAGATAGATCACGCCGTCAGGGATCGAGAAGAGCGCGCGCTTGCCGGCAAGCGGGTCGTCGCGGTCGCGTGCGGCAATGTCGGGAGCCCCGTTCGAGGCTCCGCCGGCCGCGTCCTGGCCTGTCAGCATGTCCGTCTCCTGTCCTGACGCGGGCGATCCTAACAGGGTGGACGACAAGTGCCAAGGATTATATATAATATGCCTGATTATATCGAAACCAGCGCGCCGGAGGGTTCGACGGCGCCGCACGGAAGCCCATGGCCAAGACCGAGGAAGCCTATGAGCGGCTGAAGGCCGACCTGCTGCGCAGCCGCATCGCGCCGGGCGCGTCGCTGGTCGTCGCCGGACTGAAGGCGCGCTACGGCCTCGGCTGGACGCCGCTGCGCGAGGCGCTGTCGCGGCTGGAGGCGGAAGGGCTGGTGGTTTCCGAGCGCAATCGCGGCTACCGGGTGGCGCCGGTCTCCGCCGCCGCGATCCGCGACCTGCAGCTTGCCCGCCGCACCGTAGAGGAGACGCTGCTGGTGCGCTCCATCGAGTCGGGAGACGCCGACTGGGAAGCACGGATCGTCGCCGCCCATCACCGCCTGTCGCTGACCCCACCGCCGGAGCCCGGCGCCGACGATGCCGGCATGTCGCTGTGGGAGGAACGGCACGATGCCTTCCACGCCGCGCTGCTGTCGGCCGGACGCTCCGACAGCCTTGCCCGCTTCCAGCAGCAGATCACCGAGCAGTTGCAGCGCCATCACCGGCACATGCTGTTCGACCCAGCCGGCCGGCACGGGCTCTCCCCGGCGGCCATGGCCGATCTCCGCGCCCTCGTCGGGCGCACGCTCGGCCTTGCCCATCACACCGCCCTGATGGAGGCGACGCTCGCCCGAGACAGCGCCGGCGCCGTGGCGCTGCTCGCCGAGCACATCGGCTTCTCGCTCGCCGTCTACGCCTTCCTGTGGCCCGAAGACGCTTAAGGGGGACGCCTGAGGGGGAACGCGTGAGGCCTTTGTCGCGACTTGCGAAAGCGACAGGGATTTTCCCCAATCCGTCACGCCTCCCGGCAACGGGTGACACGGGCCGATTCCCGACGCATGATCGCCGCCGCGCGGCGGGTGCGGGAGAGATCCGCGCGCACCGGCGACACGCCGGCGGTTTCGGGAGGGTCATGTGTTCATCAGCGTTTTCGACATCTTCAAGATCGGCATCGGCCCGTCGTCCTCGCACACGATGGGGCCGATGGTGGCGGCCGCGCGCTTCCTGGACCTGTTGCGCGAACGGAGCTTGAAGCCGGCACGCCTTGCCGTGTCGCTGCACGGCTCGCTCGCCTTCACCGGCAAGGGCCACGCCAGCGACCGGGCGATCTGCCTCGGCCTGCTCGGCCACGATCCAGCGACGATCAATCCCGACTGCATCGAGGACGAGATCGCGAAGCTGACACGCGACAAGCGCCTGGCGGTGGAGGGCGTCGGCCACATGGCGTTCGACCCTGCCGCCGATCTCGTCTTCGATTACGGTCCGCCGCTGCCGGGCCATGCCAACGGCATGATCTTCCGCGCCTTCGACGCAGACGGCGCGGAACTGGCGCAGGACACGATCTACTCGGTCGGCGGCGGCTTCGTCGTCAGCGAGGCGGAGCTTGCCGCGCAGAGCGAGCCGATGGCCGGCACGGTGGAGGCGGGCGTCCCCTTCCCCTTCAAGACCGCGGCGGAAATGCTGGCGATGGGCCGCGACAGCGGGTTGTCCATCGCCGAGATGAAGCGACGCAACGAGATCGCGCGCAATCCCGACGGCGACCTGGAGGCCGGGCTCGACCGCATCTGGAGCGTGATGAACGCCTGCCTGGAGCGCGGACTGTCGCGCGACGGCACCCTGCCCGGCGGGCTCAACGTCAAGCGGCGGGCGCATCAGATCCACGCCAAGCTGGTCGGAGAGACCGGGCAAAACCGCCCCTTCCAGCACACGGTGATGGACTGGCTCGGCGTCTATGCGATGGCGGTCAACGAGGAGAACGCGGCCGGCGGCACGCTGGTCACCGCGCCGACCAACGGGGCGGCCGGCGTGGTGCCGGCGGTGCTGCGCTACTATCTCGACCACTGCCCCGACTGCACGCAGGCCGGCATCCGCTCGTTCCTGCTGGTCGCGGCGGCGATCGGCGGCATCATCAAGGCCAATGCCTCGATCTCGGGCGCGGAGGTCGGCTGCCAGGGCGAGGTCGGCTCGGCCTCGGCGATGGCGGCCGCCGGCCTGTGCGCCGCGCTCGGCGGCACCAACGAGCAGGTGGAAAACGCGGCCGAGATCGCGCTCGAACACCATCTCGGCATGACCTGCGATCCGATCGGCGGGTTGGTGCAGGTGCCCTGCATCGAGCGCAACGCCTTCGGCGCGGTCAAGGCGGTCACCGCCGCCTCGCTGTCGCTGCGGGGCGACGGCACCCATCTGGTGCCGCTGGACAGTTGCATCGAGACGATGCGCCAGACCGGCCTCGACATGACCGACAAGTACAAGGAAACCTCGAAGGGCGGACTTGCGGTCAATGTCGTGGCCTGCTGAGGACTGACGCGTCAGCCGGCGCTGAAGGCGGCCTCCATCTCGCGGCGGATGCGCACCGCCGTCTGGGTCGTGTCGATGGCGACGTCGTCCCAGCGCAGCATCTCTCCTTCCGCGACATCGCGCAGCAGCTTGACATGGGCGGCAAGGCCGAGCGGCAGCAGGCCGCGCTCCAGCGACACAGAGGCCGGCTGCTGCTTGCCCCACACGGTCGCGCCGCCCTCGCCGTCCAGCATCTCGCCGGCCTTGAGATCGCGCTTGGCGGTCGCCACCACATCGGCGACGAAGCCGCGCGGCATGCCGGTCGGCTCCTTGCGCAGGGCGGCGGAGGCGACCGACAGGCCGAGCTCCATGCCGATCATGTGGGTCGGCCGATAGAGCGCGGCATAGCGGCCGGTCTCGTCCTCCAGCATGTGATATTCGCGGAAGCACTGGCGGGCGTAATCCGTCTCGCCCTCGATCACCACGAAAGTGCCCATGGCGAGGTGATGCGGCACGTCGGCGCCGTCGCGCGTCAGCGAGGAGACGACCTCGGTGGTGCCGGTGATCGGCAGGCTGCCGCCGGCCTCCTTCGGCCGCAGCACGGTGGAGAGCTCGAAGCGGCTCGCCGGCGGGAAGGACAACCCGTCCGGCTGGGGCAGCAGGCCGGTGGCGTTGCACACCGCCGTCATCTCGATGCCCGACTTGGTACCGTCGAGGAACGAGTTGAACATCTTCGGGTTGATCAGGCTGCGGTCGGTGATGTGCAGATACTGGGTCAGCACGTCCCAGACCGTCTCCGGCGTCAGTTGGTGATAGGTCGGAAGGTAGCGGGTGCCCTTGCCAGCGCACACGACCTTGAAGCCGCAGGCGCGCGCCCAGTCGACATGCTCGCAGATCAGCGCCGGCTGGTCGCCCCAGGCCAGCGAGTAGACGACGCCGGCCTGCTCGGCCCGCCGCGCGAGCAGCGGCCCGGCGAGAACGTCGGCCTCGACATTGACCATCACCACATGCTTGCCGGCCTCGATCACCGCAAGCGCATGGCGGATGCCGACCGCCGGATCGCCGGTCGCCTCGATCACCACCTCGACGCGGCCGTCCGACAGCACGGCGGCAAGATCATTGGTGACGAAGGTGGCGCCGCTGGCGCAGGCGTCGTCCAGCGAAGCCGCGGCGGACTGTTCCGAGGGCCAGCCGCAGGTCGCCAGCGTGCGGCGCGCGCGGGCCGGATCGAGATCGACGATCGCCGCCACATGCACGCCGACGGTGAGGCGGGCCTGGGTCAGGTACATGGAGCCGAACTTTCCGGCACCGATCAAAGCCACACGCACCGGGCGACCCGTCTCGGCCCGATGGGCAAGCATGTTGGACAGATTCATGCAGTCCTCCCTTTTGCGGGAGCATGGCCGGGAAAAAGCCGATATTACAAGGCAGATTTCGCAATATCTCCTATTGCATGGAGGACGGACCGATGATCGGAAGGGCGCCGTTCGTGATCCTGCTCGGCGGGGATCTCACGCCGACGCAGCGGCTTCTGCGACAGATCGCCGGCGCGCGGGCCATCGCCGCCGATGGCGGCATCCGCCACGCGACGCCGCTCGGCCTGCGTCCGGAACTGTGGGTCGGCGACTTCGACTCCAGCGGCGGCGACCTCACCGCCGCCTGGCGCGAGGTGCCGCGCCAACGCCACCCGGAGGCGAAGGACATGACCGATGGGGAATTGGCGGCGGCGGAAGCGATCGCGCGCGGCGCCAGCGGCCTCGTCATCGCCGGCGCCTTCGGCGGCGAGCGCTTCGACCACGCCATGGGCAACCTGCTGCAGGGCGCGGCGCTGAGGGCGCGCGGACTGCCGGTGCTGATGACCAGCGGCCACGAGGAAGGCTGGCCGCTGCTGCCCGGCGAACAGGAAATCGACCTGCCCGCCGGCTCGCTG
Source organism: Stappia sp. P2PMeth1 (assembly GCF_900185735.1). Lineage (NCBI taxonomy): Bacteria > Pseudomonadati > Pseudomonadota > Alphaproteobacteria > Hyphomicrobiales > Stappiaceae > Stappia > Stappia sp. P2PMeth1. The sequence goes on from NZ_FYAW01000014.1 coordinate 13,276, forward strand.
TTCTCGGTGCTGGCGCTCTCCGACCTTGCCGGCCTGACGCTGCGCGGCGTCGAATGGCCGCTCACGAACCGCGACGTGCCGATGGGCTCCTCGCTCACCCTGTCCAACCGGGTGGCGGGCGGCGAGGGTCTGCGCATCGGCCTCGGGCGCGGCAACGCGGTGCTGCTCGCCCGGCCGCATCTCGGTGCACTTTAAAACGTGTCGAGGCTCTCGCGCGACCAGGAAGCCATCCGCCGCGTCGCCACCGAGACGAGGCCATAGAGCGCCACCGCGAAGGCCGCCAGCACGAAGAGGCTGGCGAACATCAGGTCGGTCTTGGCCCGGCCGTTGGCCAGCAGCATCAGATAGCCGAGACCCTGGGACGCCCCCACCCACTCGCCGATCACCGCGCCGATGGGCGCATAGACGGCGGCGAGCCTCAGACCCGAGCCGAAGGCCGGCAGGCCCGCCGGCAGACGGATATGCAGCAGCGTGCGCGTGGGCGTCGCGCCCATGGTGCGGGCAAGGTCGAGCAGGCCGGGATCGGTGCGGCGCAACCCGTCATAGAAGGTCGAGACCACCGGGAAATAGATGATCAGCAGCGCCATGGCGATCTTCGAGGCCATGCCGTAGCCGAGCCACAGGGTCAGCAGCGGCGCCAGCGCGAAGACCGGCACCGCCTGGCTGAACACCATGATCGGCAGGGCGATGCGGCGCGCGGCCGGCGAGATCATCAGGTGCAGCGCGGTGGCAGCACCCAGCAGGGCGCCGAAGACGAGACCGATCAGCACCTCGGCAATGGTGATGAGCGCATGGTCGGCGATCAGGCCGATATTGTCGGCAAGCGTCACCGCCACCCGCCAGGGACCGGGCAGGATGAAGGGCGGAACGCCGCTGAGCCAGACGATGGCCTGCCACAGCGACAGGGCGACCGCGACCGCAACCAGCGCATCGCGCAGCCGCTGCAGCGGCGTCAGGCGGACGGTTGAACTCGTCATGCCGCCCTCCCCCGCAGCGCGCGGAACAGGCGCGCCTGCATCTCCATCGTCTCGGGCGCATCGACCGCGCGGATCGGCGGCGAGGCGGGCGCGGCGACCCGCGCCAGCCCCTCCTCCGACAGGATGAAGAGGTGATGGCCGAGGCGGACGGCCTCGGCCGGATCGTGGGTGACGAGCAGCACGGTGCGCCCCTCCAGCACCTCGAAGGCGAGTTCCTGCATCTCCGCCCGCGTGCGGGCATCGAGCGCGGCGAAGGGCTCGTCGAGCAGCACGATGGGGCGGTCCTCCATCAGCACGCGGGCGAGTGCCACCCGCTGGCGCATGCCGCCGGACAGGCTCGCCGGGCGCTTGTCGACATGGCCGGCAAGGCCGACGCGCTCGATCAGGGCGCGGGCGCGGGCAAGATCCGGCGCCTCGCCGCGCAGGCGCGCGCCGAACGTCACGTTGCCGACGACGTCGAGCCAGGGCGCCAGAAGGTCCGACTGGGCCATGAAGGCGATGCGGGTGGCGACCGGCGCGCCGTCGCTCGCCGAGATTTCGCCCTCGAACGTTCCGCCGGTGTCGAGCCCGGCAAACAGGCGCAGCACCGTCGACTTGCCGACGCCGGACGGCCCGAGCAGGCAGGTCCAGCCGCCGGCAGAGATCGGGAGATCGAGGCCGGAAAACAGCGGCCGCCCGGCATGATGGAAGTCGCCGGTCAGCCGTAGGGCGGGGGCCGCTACCCTGCTCACGTCAGGTCCGGGGCGAGCGTCGGGCCGCGCAACCCCATTTCCCAGAAGCCGACTTCCAGCCGCGTGGCGGTGCGGAAGCGCTTCGACAGGCTGGCCCAGCGCGGCAGGGCGGCCGGCGCCTCGCCGAGGCGCCCGCGCATGGACGTCTCGATCAGTTCGCCGACGCTGGTGCAAAGGCCCTGATAGCCGTCGCCGGCATAGGTGTCGATCCACTGCCGGTACGGCGTGTCGGCCGCGCCCTCGCGGGCAAGCCTTGCGCCGATCTCGCCATAGCCCATGACGCAGGGCGCCAGCGCGGCGATAAGATCGAGAAAGTCGCCCGACATGCCGGCATCCAGCACGAAGCGCGTATAGGCAAGGTTCTCCCGCTCCTCGGCCGCCGCCAGCAAGGCCGCTTCCGGAATGCCGGCCTTGCCGCAGATGTCGACATGCAGGCTCATCTCGGCGTCCATCAACCCGTTGACGATGGAGGCGGCAAAGCGCGCCTCCGCGATCGTCTCGGACTTGACCACCGCCAGCGCCCAGGCGCGGGCGAAGTGGAACAGGAAGATATAGTCCTGCGTCAGATAGTGCAGGAAGATCTCCCGCGGCAGCGTGCCGGCGCCGAGCTGCTCGACGAAGGCATGATGCGTGTAGGCGTGCCAGTCGCCCGCCGCTTCCCGGCGCCAGGCACCGAACACCGGCGATCCGTAATCGCCGGCCACGATGATCCCGCCGCCGCTCATTGGACGCTCACATCGATGGCGATGTCGGACACCGGACGGATCGTCTCGATCAGGCCGTGCTCCTTCAGGAACTCCTCGAAGCGGACGTAACGGCCATGGTCGAGCGCCGCCGGGCGCAGGGCGAAGCGGCGGATCGTGTCGGCCCAGGAGCGCTTGTTGAGCTCGTCGTTGAGCTCCGGCGCGGTGCCGGCATAGATCGCAAAGCTCTCGTCCGGATGGTTGACGATGTACTGGGTGGCGCGCTCGGTCGCGGCCAGGAAGCGAACGATCTTCGCCCTGTCCATCAGCTCCGGATTGGCGACATAGATCAGCTCGTCATAGGAGGGCATGCCCTCCTCCTCGATGAAGAAGCAACGGCCCTTGACGCCCTCGATCTCCATCTGGTGCAGCTCGACATTGCGATAGGCGCCGATCACCGCATCAACCTGTCCGGACATGACGGAGGGAGCGAGCGACCAGTTGACGTTGACCATCTCGACATCGTCCATCGTCAGGCCGTGACGGGAGAGAACGGCACGCATCTGCGCTTCCTCGACGCCGGCGACGGAGTAGCCGACCTTGCGGCCCTTGAGGTCGGCGATGGTCTTCACCGGGCCGTCGTCCTTGACCATCAGGCAGTTGAGCGGCGAGGCGATCAGCGTGCCGACGCGCTTCAGCGGCAGGCCTTCGGCGACCTGCAGATGGATCTGCGGCTGGTAGGAGACCGCAAGCTCCGCCTTGCCGGCGGCAACCAGCTTCGGCGGGGCGGACGGGTCGGCCGGAGCGACGATCTCGACGTCGAGGCCTTCGTCGGCGAAGAAGCCCTTCTCCTTGGCGATGATGATCGGCCCATGATCAGGGTTCACGTACCAGTCGAGCAGCAGCGTCATCTTGTCGGCGGCAGCGGCCGGCAAGGCAAAAAGGAGGGCGAGAACGAGTGTCAGGATACGCATTGGTGACGAACCTCGGCTGGGGGTTAGGGAGGTCCAGGATCAGGCCCGCGTTACGGCGAGCCATTGCCGGACGCGGTCCTCGGGATCCTGGTTGAGGGTGATGTCGGTGACGGCAGAGACGATGTCGGCGCCGGCGGCGAAGGCGCCGGGCGCGCGCTCGACACTCATGCCGCCGATGGCGACGAGCGGGATGTCGCCGATCCGGCGCTTCCAGTCGGTAAGCTTTTCCAATCCCTGCGGTGCCCATTTCATCTGTTTCAGGATGGTCGGATAGACCGGCCCGAGCGCGATATAGTCCGGCGAGGCGGCAAGCGCGGTCTCCAGCTCTTCACCGTCGTGACTGGACAGGCCCAGGCCGAGCCCGGCGCGGCGGATCGCGCCGACATCGGCATCGGCAAGGTCTTCCTGGCCGAGATGGACGAAGCGGCAGCCCTCGTCGATGGCGAGTTGCCAATAGTCGTTGACCACCAGCAGGCAGTCATGCGCAAGGCAGGTCGCCTCGGCGGCGCGGATCTCAGCGCGCAGCTCCGCCGTGCTGCGGTCCTTGATCCGCAATTGCACGAGACGCACGCCGAGCGGCACGAGGCGGTCGATCCAGGCGGCGCTGTCGACGATGGGATAGAAGCGGTCGAGGGCGGTCATTCGAGAAATGCCTTTCCGAGCACCGGCGTGGAGGGGGCGGCCATGTCGCGCGGCTCCATCGCCCCGGCCGTAAAGGCAAGGCGGCCGGCCTCCACGGCCTTGGCGAAGGCGCTCGCCATGGCGACCGGATCGCCGGCCTTGGCGACCGCCGTGTTGAGCAGCACCGCGTCATAGCCGAGTTCCATGGCGGCGGCGGCATGGGAGGGCACGCCGAGGCCGGCATCGATCACCAGCGGCACGCTCGGGAAATGCGCGCGCAGCGAACGCAGGCCATAGACATTGTTGAGCCCGCGGGCCGAGCCGATGGGCGCCCCCCAGGGCATCAGGACCTCGCAGCCGGCCTCGATGAGCCGCTCGGCAACGCCGAGATCCTCGGTGCAATAGGGGAACACCTGGAACCCTTCGCCCGAGAGGATGCGCGCCGCCTCGACCAGGCCGAACACGTCGGGAGCCAGGGTCTCGGCGTCGTTGATGACCTCGAGCTTGATCCAGGGCGTGCCGAAGACCTCGCGCGCCATCTTCGCCGTGGTCACCGCCTCGCGCACCGAATGGCAGCCGGCGGTGTTGGGCAGGACGCGGACGCCGAGGTCGCGGATGAAGCCCCAGAAGTCCTGCCCCGCGCGGCCGGAGCCGGACTCGCGCCGCAGCGACACGGTGACGATGTCGCAGGCAGAGGCCCGCACCGCCTCGGCCATGATCGCCGGGGAGGGGTAGAGCGCGGTGCCGAGCAGCAGCGGGCTTTCGACGGTTTCGCCGTAGAAGACGGGCATGGGTCAGCCTCCCTGCATGGGGGCGAGGATCTCGACGCGGTCGCCGTCGCGCACCTGCGTGTCGGCGCGCTCCTCGGCCGGAACGAAATCGCCGTTGAGGGCGGTGGCGACGATGGCGTCGCCATAGTCGAGCGCCTCGAGGATCGCGGCCAGCGACCCCGGCGCAAGCTCAAGCGGAGCGCCGTTGACGGTTATGGCCATGGAAGAACTCCGGTTCGGTTTCAGGTTCGAGAAGCAGGGCCGCGACCTGCTGCGCCAGCGCCGGCGACAGCAGGTAGCCGTGGCGATAGGTGCCGTTGGCGCGCAGGATGCGGCCGTCGCGCAACAGGCGCGGCAGGTTGTCGGGGAAGGCCGGCCGCGCATCGACGCCGGTCTCCAGGATCTCCGCCTCGGCAAAGGCGGGGGTCAGCGTATAGGCGGAGCCGAGCAGTTCCATCATCGAGCGGGCGGTGATGCGCCAGCGCTCGCTGCTCTCGATCATGGTGGCGCCGACCATGAACACCCCCTCGCCGCGCGGCACCACATAAAGCGGGATGCGCGGATGCAGCAGGCGCACGGGCCGCGACAGCGCAACGTCCGGCGCATGCAGCACCAGCATCTCGCCCTTGACGCCGCGCAGTTCCGGCACATCCACTGCCGCACCAAGGCCGCGGCAGTCGATCACCCGGTCGCCCGGCGCATCCTGCGGCAGCATGTCCGTGTTGAAGCGCAGGTCGGCGCCGAGCCCTTGCAGCCGGGCGACGAGATCAGCGAGCGCCCGGCGCGGGTCGAGATGGCCTTCGCCGGCAAAGAACAGACCCTGACGGAAGCGGCCCGCAAGGTCCGGCTCCAGTTCGGCGATGCGCGCGCCGTCGACGCTCTCGTGGCACTCGGTCAGGCGGGCGAAGCGGCGCAGGTCCGCCGTGTCGCGCGGCGGGGCGACGACGAGGCTGCCGTTGAGGACGACGCCGCCGACGCGCTGCGACCACCAGGAGATGGCGTCGCGGCCGAGCCGGACCACCGGCTCCTCGGCGCTCTCGCCCTCGCACCAGGGAGCGAGCATGCCGCCCGCCCACCAGGAGCAGGAGGCAGGGCCCGGCGCCTCGGCACGCTCGAACAGCGTTACCTCCTGCCCGCGCTCGGCGAGCACAGTGGCGACGCAGAGGCCGACGACGCCGCCGCCGATGACGGAGACTTTCATCGCGCCTCCTCCCGCCACAGGGCATGGAAATGATGCACCGGGCCATGCCCGGAGCCGACACGCAGGGTGTCGGCGGCGGCAATCGCCGCATGCAGCCAGGAATGCGCTTCGGCGACGGCCGCCGCGAGCGGCAGGCCCTTCGCGAGCCCGGCGGCAATCGCCGAGGACAGCGTGCAGCCGGTGCCGTGGGTGTTGCGGGTCTCGATCCGCTCGGCGGTAAAGGCGCGCGGCGGCTCGCCGGCAGCAAGCAGCAGGTCGGTGCACTGCGCCCCTTCGCCGTGCCCGCCCTTCATCAGGACGGCGGCCGGCCCGAGCGCCAGCAGGGCACGGCCCTGCCTTTCGGCCTCCGCCGGATCGCGCACCGGCGCCTCGCCGAGCAGGCTCGCGGCTTCCGGCAGGTTCGGCGTGATCACGGTGGCGCGGGGCAGCAACTGCTCCTTCAAGGCGGCGATCGCCTCCCCGCGCAGCAGCTTGGCGCCGGACTTGGCGACGATGACCGGATCGAGCACCACCGGCCCGGCATAGTCGGCGAGCGCGGCGGCGACACAGGCGACGATCTCCGGCGAGGACAGCATGCCGATCTTCACCGCGCCGACGTCGAGATCGTCGAGAACGGCGGCGATCTGGCCGGCGACCACGTCGAGCGGGATGTCGTGGATATGCGTCACCGCGCGGGTGTTCTGCGCGGTGATCGCGGTGATGACGCTGGCGCCATAGACACCGAGCGCGGAGAAGGTCTTGAGGTCCGCCTGGATGCCGGCGCCGCCGCTGCTGTCGGAGCCGGCGATGGTCAGCGCAATGGCGGGGGCAATGGCCGCCCCTCTGCCCGCGCCGCCTGCGGCATGGTCCGGTTTCGTGTTGCTGGCCACGACGTTCCCGCTCGTGCTGGGCGCGCGCCCGGACAAGGGGAACGACGCCTGCGTCAAAGACACGATCCGGACAGCGGTTTTCGGGAGACGGATGGCCGCGATCTTGCGGCAAGGCCCGGCCTTGCGGCCGTTCGGGCTTGCATTCGTTCCCTACGCCGGCATGACCCGGATCAGGTTCAGTGGGTTGACGCGTTGCGCGTCTCTCAGCCGGTCAGGGCACCCCAACGAATTTTGCGGCACGATAGGAGGGAAGGACGGGGACGTCAAGCGGGCTCGAACGACGCGGAAATGGCATCGCAAACCGCTACGGCAGTTGTATATTCAAGGCGGATATACAATAGTGTCTCCTGGCGAGACCATCTGCCGGAGGCTTCGATGCCGCTCTACATTCGCGATGACGGTGTTGCCGCCCTTGCCGAGGAACTGGCGAAACTGACCAACGCCCCGAGCAAGACGGAAGCCGTTCGAACCGCCCTGCGCCACGAAATCGCCAGGCGGCGCAAGTCCGTGCCGCTGGCCGAAAGACTGGCGGAGCTGCAGGACCGGGCGAGCCGGCTGGGATTGCCCAATCCCGACTTCGACATGAAACGCTTCAGCGACGAGATGTGGGACGAGGACTGATGTTCGTCGACGCATCGGCCATCGTCGCCGTCCTCAACCAGGAGACCGGCTGGGAGCGGATTGCCCAGCGCATGGCCGACAGTCCGAGCCTGTTGCTGGCCTCCCCGCTCGTGCGGTTCGAGGCGGTTCTCGCGCTGGCGCGCGCCGCATCACGCGACAGAGGCGTCCAGCAGCGCTCCGATGCCGAAATGATCGCCGCCGCGCGGGACCTTGTCGGCGACTTCCTGTCCGAAATCGGAGCAACCGAGGTTCCCATCACCCGCGAGATCGGAGAAGCGGCCCTTCTGGCGGCTGCGGCCTATGGAAAGGTGGTCGGCCATCCGGCAGCCCTCAACTTCGGCGACTGCTTCTCGCATGCCTGCGCCAGGGTCCACGGCACTGCCCTGCTCTACAAGGGTGAAGACTTTGCCCGAACCGATCTCGCCTGACCGGACCTCGCCTACCGCTCGCGCAGGGCGTGGGCGATCTGGTCGGTGACCGGGCGCACCAGATAGGAGAGGATCGTGCGCTCCTCGGTGGTGATGAAGGCTTCCGCCGGCATGCCGGGCACCAGCAGCCCGCCGTCGAGACGCGACAGTTCCTCGTCCGGAATGACCAGACGGACGATGTAATAGCGCGCGCCGGTGACGGCATCGCGGGCAAGGTCGGCGGAAATGGTGCGCACATGGGCGGCGAGTTCCGGCGTCGTGCGCTGGTCGAAGCCGGGGAAGCGGACGCGCGCCTGTTGTCCCGGCACGATCTGCGCGATGTCGCGCGGCTGCACCTGCGCCTCGATCACCAGAAGATCGCCCTGCGGCACGATCAACATCAGGGTCTCGCCGGAGGCGACGACGCCGCCGACCGTGTGCACGGCCAACTGGTGCACCGTCCCGGCATGCGGACTGCGGATCTCGACGCGGCGAAGCTGGTCCTCGGCGGCGATCTTCTGCTCCTCCAGCCGGGCGATGCGGGCGCGGGTGTCCTGCAACTGCTCCAGCACTTCGGCGCGGGACTGCTCGTCGATCTGCAGCATCAGGATGCGCCGCTCGCTGATCGCCTCGTTGACCTCGGCGATCTTGGCGACGAGCCCGCCATGCTCGCCCTGGAGGCGGGTGCGGTCCCGCTGCAGGGCGGTGACGCGGGCGCGGGCGACGAGACGCTTTTCGAGCAAGGCGGTGAGATCGACCAGTTCGTCCTCGATCAGGGCAATCTCCTCACCCTTGGCGGAAAGCTGCGAGTCCAGCCCCTCGATCTGGCTGCGATACTGGACGATCTGCTCGGCGAGCTGATCCTTGCGGCCGGCGATGGAGTTGCGCCGCGCCTGCATCAGGCTCGTCTGGCTCTCCTCGACCAGAGCCAACTGGTCGTCGTCGGCAAGGCCGCGGGCGCGCTCGTTGAAGGTGGCGACGTCAAGTCCGTCGCGCTCGGCGACAAGGCGGGCTTCCTGGGCATAGAGGTCGACGAGCTGGCGGGAGACCACGGCGAGATTGGCGCGGGTCACCGTGTCGTCGAGGCGCACGAGCAGGTCGCCGGCGGCGACGCGGTCGCCGTTCTCCACGGCGATCTCGCGGACGATCCCGCCTTCCTGGTGCTGGATGCGGCGGACATTGCTCTCCACCACGACGGTGGCGGGCGCGACCACCGCTCCGGAAATCCGCGCCAGCGCCGCAAAGCCGCCGAAGCCGCCGACCAGCAGCACCGAGACCAGCAGCGCGGCCAGCAGATGGCGGCGCACGCTGCGGGTCAACTGGCGATCGACCGCGGAGGCGGTGCCTGACGCACCGTTTGCCGTCCTGTCTGCCGCCCTGTCCATCGGGTGGGTCATCTCACGCCACCCCCGACTGCGGCACCGGGGCGACGACGCGCTTCAGCACCTCCTCCTTCGGCCCGAACGCGGCCATGCGCCCGTCGCGCAGGCACAGGACCTTGTCGACGGCGGCAATGGCGCTCGGCCGATGGGCGATCACCACGACGATGCAACCGGCGGCGCGGATCTCGCGGATGGCTCTGGTCAACGCCGCTTCGCCGTCGGAATCGAGATTGGAGTTCGGCTCGTCCAGAACCACCAGGAAGGGTTTGCGGAACAGGGCGCGGGCCAGCGCGATGCGCTGCTGCTGCCCGCCCGACAGCATCATGCCTTCCGAGCCGATCAGCGTGTTGTAGCCCTCCGGCAGGCCGGTGACGAAGTCGTGGATGTCGGCCATGCGCGCGGCCTCGATCACCGCCTCGGCCTCCACGTCGGGCTCGAAGCGGGCGATGTTCTCCGTCACCGTGCCGTCGAAGAGCTGCACGTCCTGCGGCAGGTAGCCGACGATGCGGCCACGGCGGGCCGGCGGCCATTGCGACAGTTCCGCGCCGTCGAGGCGCACCGCCCCGTGCAGCGGCGGCGCCAGGCCGACCAGGGCGCGGGCGAGCGTCGACTTGCCCGAACCGGAGGGGCCGATGATGCCGAGGCCGTCGCCGGCGGCAAGCTCGAAGGCAACCCCCTGCACCACCGGCCGGTTCATGCCGGCGGGGCCGCAGGCCAGGTGCTCGACAGTGAGTCCGCGCTGCGGCAGGGGCAGTTCCAGGCGCTCCATGTCGGCGTCGGCGAGCTTGGCGAAGACCTCGCGCAGGCGCCGGCGGCCGAGACGGGCGGCGGCGAAGGATCGCCAGTGGGCGACCGCCTGTTCCACCGGCGCCAGCGCACGGGAGGTGAGGATCGACCCGGCGATGACGACGCCCGGCGACACCTCGTGCAGGATGGCGAGCCAGGCGCCGAGGCCGAGCACCGCCGACTGCAACAGGAAGCGCACGGTCTTGATGGCAGTGGCGAAGAAGCCGGACCAGTCCTGCGCCCGGCGCTGTACGTCCAGGAAGGCCTCGTTCTCGCGCTCCCAGCGCTGCATCAGGGCGCCTTCCATCGCCATGGCGCCGAGCGCCTCGGCGTTGCGGCGGCCGGCTTCTTCCACCGCGGCGCGGCGGCTGGAGGCCCGCGCCGCCTCCGAGACCGGCTTGCGCGAGGTCGCCTCGTTGAGGCCGATCAGGATGCAGATCAGCACCGCGCCGCCGATGGCGAGCCAGCCAAGCAGCGGATGGAACAGAAAGAGCAGGGCGAAATAGACCGGCATCCACGGCAGGTCGAAGATCGCCGACGGGCCGGGGCCGGACATGAAGGTACGGACCGCGTCGAGATCCTGCACCGGTCGCAGCTTTGCCGCGCCCGCGCCCAGGCGCAGCGGCAGCCGGCTGGAGACGATGAAGGCGAGGCCCGACAACCGCGCGTCGATGCGCTGGCCGATGCGCGAGAGGATGCGCGAGCGCAGGCCCTCAAGCAGGCCGAAGACCGTATAGAGCACGAGGGCGAAGCCGCTGATCACCAGGAGCGTTGGAACCGACCCGCTGGCCAGGACCCGGTCATAGACCTGCAGCATGTAGAGCGGGCCGGTCAGCATCAGCAGATTGACCAGCAGGCTGACCAGCGCGACACCGAACAGCGCGGAGCGCACCGCGCGGAAGACCCCGTCCACCGCCGTAGGGCCCGCAAGGGAATCCGTCCTCGATGTGTCCTTGCGCAAGTCTCAGTCCCGACCGCTGTGCATCACCTGATATCCGCTTGCCACGGCATCCTGCGGAAAACTAGCATTTTTCGCTGGCCCTGGGGCGATTAACGCGGTGCTCGGCAGGGATGCGCGGCACTCCGGCCACCGTCAAACCCGCCGCACGGCGCAGAGGACCGCTTCCTGCGCCTGTGTCGCCTCCGCCAGTTCCCCCGCGATCGTCTCGCGCATGTGGCCGGCAATGGACCGGATATCGGCGTCGGAAAAGGCCTTGGGGCGGTAGAGGAACCGCAGCACGCAGCCGTCGCTATAGGTGCGGGCGAAGACCAGCGCCTCATGCGGCAGCGAGGCCCGGACGACCTGCGGGATCGCGTCGAGGGACAGGCCGGCCGGCATCGCCTCGCTGACGTCATAGCCGTCGAGCGCGAAGCTGATACCGGTGACCGGGTGGAGATGCGCGTCGTCCGGCTCGCCGATCAGGCGGGCAAGGTCGCGGAAGCAGACATCCTGGTGCTCGCGGGCGGCCTCCAGCAGACGCGACAGGCCGGCGACGATGGCCGGCGTGCTCTGATCCGCCCCGTCGATCCGCAGCGGCACGGCGCTGAACAGCAGGCCCAGCGTGTCCAGCAGTTCCGGGCGGTAGCGCCCATGGGTCGTCACCCGGATGATCAGGTCCGAAACACCGCAATGGGCGGCCATCGCCCGGTAGAAATGCGCCATCAGATAGGGAAAGACGCTGGCATTGAGCGCCCGGGCATGGGCCAGCAGCGCGTCGTGATCGACGCCGAGCGGCACGGTGAGCATGCGCGCCGAAAGGTTCTTCCGATCGAGGCCGGAGACGAAGCGCGGCATCGGCGGCGCGCCCGCGATCTGCGCCTGCCAGAAGGCGGTGGCGCGGGCGCGGCTGTCGCCGGTCTCGGCGGCAAGGACCGAGCGGAACGACCCGCGCACCGGCACCGGCGCGCCGGCCAGCGCGTCCTCGATGTCGCGGCGGATATATTCGCGCGACATGCCGTCACTGATGAGATGGTGCATGGACAGGATGAGGCGGCCGGCATCCGACGGGCTGGTCAGCAGCAGGATCCGAAAGGGCCGCTCGCCGCCGAGATCGAAGGTCCGCTCGCCGAAGGCGGTGGAAAGCCGGTCGAACTCGGCATCGTTTGCCTCGATCTCCTCGAAGTCCGCAGGACCGAAGCCGTTCGAGACCATGGTCTGCAGCAGCGTCTCGCCGTCGCGGCGGAAGCGCAGGTGGAAGCAGTCGTTGAGCTCGATCAGCCGCAGCAGGACGCGCTTCAACCGCTCGGCCTCGGCGGCGCGGAACGGCATCTGCAGGATCATGTTGATGGCCGCGCCGAAAATGTCCTTGCAGAAGATGTCGAAGATCGTCTGCTGGCGGCTGGTGAGCGGCCGATAATCCTCTTCCGCCGCGTCCGGCAAGGCGGGGGCGCCGGTCGCATTCCCGTTGTCCGCAGTCTGGCGGAGCTGCCCGCCATTTCCGAGAAACCATGCGGCGATGGCCCGCGGCGTGCCGGCCTCGTAGAAGCGCGGCTGAGGAATGGCGATGCCGAACGCGGTTTCCAGTTGCAGGGCGATCAGGCCGAACATCAGCGAATTGCCGCCAAGGCCGATGAAATCCGTATCGAGGCCGCAGGGCCGGCGCAGCACCTGCGAGATCACCTGCTGAACGTGACGCTCCGCCGGGTCGCCCTCACCCGTCTCGGCAAGGCCCGTCTGTTCCTCGGCAAGCGCCGCAGCCGCCTGCGCCGAGAGGGCTGCGCGGTCGACCTTGCCGTTCAAGGTGACGGGGAAACTCTCGATCCGCCGGTAAAGCGAGGGCATCACCGCCGGATGCAGGGCATCGGAGAGCCGCTCCCGCAGGGCCGGTTGCACGTCCGGCGCGCCTTGCCAGAACAGGGCGAGCGTCTCGCCCGGCACCTCGGGCGGCGACAGCTTGACGGCAACCGCGCGCGTGACGCCCGCGCAAGCCTCGGCAAGGCGTTCCACCTCGCCGGCCTCGATGCGGATGCCGTTGACCTTCATCTGGGTGTCGAGGCGGCCGAGCAGGAAGAGATCGTCTCCGATAACCTCGCCCCGGTCTCCCGTGCGATAGGCGTACCAGCCGGGCCGGGCTTGCGGGAACGGATCGCCGCTGCCGTCGCGGCGCCGGTAGCCGTTGGTCAGGTAGGGCGAAGCCAGCACGATCTCGCCGTTCTCGGCAAGGTCGAAGGAGACGTCCTCGCCGATGGGACGGCCGACCGGATAGAGCGCGCCGCGCGTCGGGCAGCCTTCGTCGATCAGGCGACAGAACTTCGCCATCGTGCCTTCCGAAGGGCCGTAGAGATTGTAGATGCGTCCGGCATAGCGGCGACGCAGAGCGGCAACGAGCGGCACCTTCAAAGGTTCGCCGGCAAAGAACATGGCGCGGACGTCGAGCTGCGGCAGATCGCCGGAGGTCAGCCAGGCGGAGACGATGGAGGGCACCACATGGGCGATATCGATCCCCTGCGCCGCCAGCCAGTGCCAGCCGGAAGCGATGTTGAACCCGGCCTCGACATCCGGAATGACCAGCGTGCCGCCGGTCACCAGCGGCAGCAAGAGGTCGCGATACATCACGTCGAAGGAGAGCGGCGTCAGCCAGGACACCCGCGGCGCCACGCAGAAACTGCCGACGAGGCCCGACTGCCAGGCCATGAAATGGTCGATGCCCTCCATCGTGCCCTCGATGGCCTTGGGTTCGCCAGTGGTGCCGGAGGTGAAGGCGATATAGGCGGCCTGGCGCGCGGCGCGCGGCGTGATGCCGCTTGAGGGATCCGGCAGCGGCACCTTGCCGTCGAGCTCCGCGACAATGCCGGCAATCTCCCGCTGGTCGCTCAAGCTGCCGCACCAGTCGAGTAGCGCCTGCTGGCGGGCGAGCGGCAGGCGCTCGTCGACGGGCACGGCGACATCGCCCGAGGCCATTGCGGCGAGAAGGCCGACGCCCGCCTCGATCGACGGGCGGCCGTTGATCCCGACAAGCCCGGGAGCGGAGCGGGCAAGGCCCTGGCGGCCGGCCCTGCGGATCGCCTCGTGCAGGCCGGCATAGGTCAGTCGGCGCGGCCCCTCCTCCATCGCGACGCGGTCGCCCTGATCGAAGGCCAGTTCCTCGATCCGCCGCAGCACGGACTGTGTCATCAATATCTCCCACAGGGCGAGGCCGACCCACAGCCAGAACGGGACGAACGCAATATGGCCGGCAGCGGCCTGCCCGCTTCCGCCATCCGGACGGATTTGCCTTGAAACGGCATGAGCTTACAGAGTGTCCGCGGTTCGGTGGGACCAGGAAAGGGGTAGCACGACAACGTAGCGATGTAAAATTTGCACTGTGACAACCACGCAGGGAAATCGCGACTGACCGGACGCAAGATGGCGGGCGGCCGAGTACCTGAATACGCATGGCCGCGGGCCGCGCCGGCAATCTCCCAATGCCCTGTCCGGTCGCCCCGCCGGCGGTCGGCTCAGCCCGGGCAATCCGACCGGTCGCGGCACTCGACCTCCCGATGCGCAGGCGCGCGCCGCGAGCCGGCGACCTCGACGCGGCTGCGCACGCTCAGGACGTCGGCCATATGCTTGCCGTCGGTGGCGCGGGTGACACGGCCGCGATGGCGCCACAGCAGATCGTCGCGCTCGAAGTCGACGAGTTCGATGGAGATCGCCTCGCCGGGGTCGATGTTGGCGTGATAGGCGACGCTGCGCCAGCGGGTGATGGCGTTGCGGGCAAAGTCCGGATCGACGTTCCATTCCGCCCGGTCGACGAAGGCCGGCACATTGGCGAAATAGAGAAAGCCGGCGCCGTTGAAATCCTGCGAGGGACAGGGAAAGAAGAGCTGTGGCCGGTGATCGGCAGTGGCCGCAGCCCCGTCGTCCCAGATCCACAGGTTGCCGTCGACGCCCGACAGATCCGGTTTGCTGGCCTGCGAGACCGGCGGCAGACCCTGGATCTCGACCCGAACCACCGAGCGGTTCGAGGTCTGGCCGTTGCGATGCACGAAGACGGAGACCATGCGCACGATGCCGAGCAGCGCCCCGCCGATGCTGAGCCGGTGCTCGCTCTGCACCTGGGTGCGCGACAGGCGGAACAGGCTGGAGCGGATCACCAGCGTGTCGTTCTCCTTGGCAAGGTCGAAACGCGCGCCCTCGATCCGTACCGAGCGGAAGGCGGCATAGACCGTGTGTCCCGCCTCGTCGTAGAAGTCGGGGAAGTCGTGCTCCGCCATGCGCGCAAGCTGGATCCAGTGGCGATGGCCCAGTTCCTTCAGCAACCAGGCCTCCGAAAGCCCGCTGAAGGCCAGATGCGGCATGCCGAGATGGACCCGATGGGTACTCGCCCACCCTGCCGCCCGCTCCCGCTGGGACAGGGCCCCTGGACGGGTTGGGGGATTGTTTCTCTGTTGCAGTGACACGGGACGTGATCCTCCGCGATTTCGAGATCGGACTGTCTCGCCGACCACGGGCGCCGCCTATTCCAGCCGGTCGGTGCCGGTGTCCCTGGCCCAGAGCGGACCGCGGTCGCGGCGCACCTTGCGCATCATCGCGTCGAAGAGCTTGGCGGCGAAGGCATCGCCTGCGATCAGCTCTTCCGCCGCTGCCGCACTGCGGAGCCGCACCTCGTCGGTGAGCGGGGTGTTGGCGCCGGGCAGCATGCCGGCCTGGCACTGGATCTCGGCCGCGCGCTGCGCGTTGTAGAGCAGCCAGAAGGTGCGCGGCACGTCGCGTTCGCCGACCGCGATGCCGTGGTTGCGCAGCACCAGGACGCTCTTGTCGCCGAGGCTCGCGACCATGCGCGGGCGCTCGTCGGCAAAGACCGTCACCCCCTCGAAGGCGTGATACCCGACCCGGCCGAAGAGCTGCGCCCCGTAGAAGTCGTCATAGGTGAAGCCGCCCTCCTTCAGCGCGATGGCCGAGATCGGCGTCGTGTGCGTGTGGGCGATGCAGTGGATGTCGTCGCGCGCCTCGTGGATCGCCCCGTGCAGGGCAAAGCCCGTCCGGTTGGCCGGATAGTCCGACGGCTCGACCAGGTTCCCCTCGACATCGACCTTGACGAGGTTGTCCGGGGTGATCTCCTCGTAGTGCAGGCCAAAGGGATTGACGAGGTAGTGACGATCCGGGCCGGGCACGCGCAGCGAGATGTGGTTGAAGATCATCTCGGTCCAGCCGAGATAGGCGACGAGATGGTAGAACTCGGCAAGCTGCACGCGCAGCCGCCGCTCCTCGGCGGCGATCTCGTCCTGTGCCTCGCCGGACTTGGTGCTGGAAACCGTCTTCAGCATGGCTGTCTCCCGTTCGGATGGGGGCGGGTCCGGCGGACAGGCCACCGGGCCGCAGGCTCTCGTTTCAGTGGGCGTGCTGGATCAAGGCGGTGAGCACGCTGCGGTCGCCGGAAAAACGCTTGCGGCCATGCGCGACGAGGATGTTGTCGAGGACGAGCACGTCGCCCTTCCGCCACTGCACCGGCTTCTCGTTTTCCAGCAGCACGTCATAGATGTGCAGCACGTCCTCGGCCGAGATCTCGCTGCCATCGCCATAGCGCATGTGGTCGAGAAGCTGCGGCGCCTCCTCCAGCGCCCGCGCCAGCCGGTCGGCGGCCTCGGTGCGGCCGTCGAGCCGGGCCCATTTCAGCGCCGAGACGGGCGAGAAGATGTGGACCTGGTTGAACCAGACATCGTCGCCGGAGCGCGGATGCTGCCGGGTGGTCGGACGCACCTCCTGCCAGAGCTGCATCGATCCGTCGTCGAGCCACTCGTAGCGCCAGCCGGACTTGGCGGCGACCTTCTCCGCCTCCTCGCGCCGGTCGGTGGCGAAGACCTCGTGCCAGGTCTTGGGCACGCCCGGCCGGGAGGCGACCTTCTCGGGCAGCGGCAGGTTGCGGCAGAGCTGGACGCCACCATGGGTCTCGAAGCGCTCGCGGACCTTCGGGTCGATCGCCCGGGTGATGGCGCGCATGTCGCCGATGGTGGTCTGGCCGCCCTCTTGCGGCGGACGCTCGCAGAAGAAGGAGATCCGGTCCGGCGAATTGTCCGTGTAGGACATTTCCTGGTGCAGCGGGATCGAGTAGGAGCCGGGGATCTCGGTCGCGGTCATGATGCGGCCGTTGACGACCTTGCGCGGCGAGGTGCCGCCGACATAGTCCATCAGGTCGGGCGCGACCACGTCGAGCACCTTCTGATAGTCGCCGGAGGTGTGGACGCAATCGAACCCGCGCAGCAGGACGCCGCCGTTCTCGTCGAGCTGCGCGGAGATCCGGTCCTTGGCATCGGCCAGATAGGCCGTCAGGTCCGCAAGGCCGACCGGGGCACCGTCCGCGGGCGACCAGACCACGATCGGAATGTCGGGACCGAGAGTGCTTTCAACATGCTGCATGGCGCGAACTCCTGGTTGGGGTGGATCGGAAACTCGCTCTAAGGCTTGACCTGGAAGATCGTGGCGAGCGCGGTCGCCACCAGCTTCTTGCGCGAGCCGGCAAGGGCGTAGACATCGGCGCGGCAGACGGCATGGCGGCCGCCGTAGTGGAGCACCTGGCCGTGGCCGACGAGGGTCTGGCCGACGGCGGGCGCGAACATGTTCAGCTTGTATTCGGAGGTGACGACATCGCCGGCGACGGAGGCGGCCGCCCAGGCGCAGGCGCTGTCGGCCAGGAACCCGATGATCGCGCCGTGGCCGAAGCCGTGATGCTGGGTCAGTTCGCGGCGCATCGGGATGCTGATCTCGACCTCGCCGTGGCGATAGGTGTCGAGGCTCGCCCCGACCCAGATCGCAAACGGCGTCTTGCCGATCACCGCCGCGATCTCCTCGCGCGACATCACCGGCTGCTTGTCTTCGGCCATGGTCCCGTCTCACCTCGCCTGGGTGCGAAGGTCGGGCGCCGCGGGCGGTCCCTCCCCCTCCTTCGCCTTATCGTCAGTTCCTCAGTCGTCGCCGCTCGCCGCCTTCGCGGGCTCCGCCTCGGCAGCCGGCGCCGCCCGCCTCGCCAGGATCGCCAGCGTCTCGTCGAGATAGCGCTTGCGGGTCTCGGCCCGGCGGATCTTGCCGCTCGACGTCTTCGGGATGGAGCCCGGCTCCAGCAGGACGATCTTGTGGAAGGTGACGTCGGCCTCGCGCAGGATCTCCTGGCGGATCGCCCGCGTCGCCGCGTCGATGTCGATCGACTGGCGGTTGCCCATCCGCACTTCCTGGGCGAGCACCAACGTCTGGATGCCGCTGTCGGGGTCCTCGATCGCGAAGGCGGCGCCGGAATTGGTCTTGAGCCCCGGCCAGGCGCGCTCCGCGACATATTCGATGTCCTGCGGATAGACGTTGTGGCCGCGGACGATGATCAGGTCCTTGTGGCGGCCCGTCACATAGAGCTCGCCGTCCAGCACGAAACCGAGATCGCCGGTGCGCAGGTAGCGCTCGCCGTCTTCCTCGCCGGCGATGCGGGCATGGAAGGTGCGCTGCGAGACCTCCTCATTGTCGAAATAGCCGAGCGGCACATGCGGGCCGGCGACCCAGATCTCGCCGATCTCGCCATCGGGCATGGCGTCGAAGGTCTCGGGGTCGACGATGCGCAGCGTCTCGTCGCGCAGCGCCCGGCCGCAGCCGATCGCCTGCGTCTCGTCCTTCTCATCGGTCGGCGCGAGGGCCGAGCCCCGCGCAAGGCCGGCACGGCTGACCGGGCGCAGGATCGGCACCTCGCTGCGGCTGCCGCCGGTGATCAGCAGCGTCGCCTCCGCCATGCCGAAGCAGGGGTAGAAGGTCTGCGGGCGGAAGCCGATGCCGGCAAAGGCCTCGCTGAAACGCTGAAGCGTGCCGGCGCGCACCGGCTCGGCACTGTTGAAGGCGAGCTTCCAGGACGACAGGTCGAGCCTGGCGTCGAGGATCAGGTCACGGCGCTCGATACACAGGTCATAGGCGTAGTTCGGTCCGCCGCTGACCACCGCGCGATAGTCGCTGATCGCCTTCGGCCACAGCCAGGGCCGGTGGGCGAAGAGATTGGGCGACATCAGGATGCAGAACGTGCCGAGATAGAACGGCTCCAGCACGTTCGCGATCAGCCCCATGTCGTGATAGAGCGGCGCCCAGCCGACATAGGTCGGGCTGTCGTCATTGCCGAAGGCCTCGGCCATCATCTCCAGATTGGCGGCAAGATTGGCGTGGCTGACCATGACGCCGCGCGGCACCGAGGTGGAGCCGGACGTGTACTGGATGAAGGCGAGTTCATGCGGCAGCGCCTCATGCGGGTCGGCCGTCGGCGCTGCGCCTGTCTCGTCGAGATCGATGGCGATGAAGGCGGCACCGCGATAGCTCGGCAGCGGGCTGAGCTGGGCATGAACCAGCGAAGCCTGGTCGACGTTGCTGAACACCACGGCGGCGGCCGCGTTCTCGGCGATGGCATGCACGGTGTTGCGCAGGCGCGCGCCCTTCAGCGGCACCATCGGCACCGGCACGACGCCGGCGAAATGGCAGGCGAAGAAGGCGACGACGAAGGCAAGGCCGGTCGGGAACATCAGGATCGCCCGGTCGCCGGGGCGGGTGTGCTGCCGCAGCCGCTGGCCGTAGATGCGCGCCAGCCGGTGCAGTTCGGCGTAGGTGAGCGCCTCCTGCTCGACATTCTCCGGCCCGAGATAGAGGAAGGCCCGGTCGTCGGGCCGCGCGGCCGCATAGGCATCGAGAAGGCCCCACAGGGTGGGAACGCTGATGCTGCTCAGATCCCGGCTCTTGTCGAGCATGGTCTTACCTCCGGAACGGTGATGGGACGGGCGGGCATGCCGGTGGGGTCGAACTCGGCCCAGCGGGCCAGGGTCCTGACAAGGAGTGCCTCGAGGCGGCGCGTCCCGTCGGCATCGAAGAAATGCGCGCCCGGCAGCTCGCCGCAGGTGAAATTGCCGGTGGTGTGGGCCGACCATTCGAGGAGTTCGCGCAGCGACATGATCGGGTCGTCGACGCCCTTCACCGCCAGCATCGGACAATCGAGCGGCGGCTGGCCGGCATAGCGGTAGATGTCGGAGAGCCGCAGGTCGGCGCGGATCACCGGCAGCACCTGGCGCAGCCAGTCCTCCTTGCCGTGCATATGCGCCGGCACGCCGCCGAGGCGATGCAGCGCGGCCACCAACTCGTCGTCGGGCAGGCTGAAGAGCTCGCCATGGCTCAGCTCGCAATGGGGCGCGCGGCGGCTGGCGACGACGAGGCCGGCCGGCATGTCCTCGCCGACCAGCCGCAGGAAGCGGGTCAGTTCGAAGGCGATCAGCGCACCCAAGCTGTGACCGTAGAAGACGAAAGGCCGCCGCGATCCGGCGCGCGATTGCAGGAAATTGCGGACAAGACCGGGAACGAGCCCGCCGGCCCATTTCGGCAGCACGTCGCAGGTCTCCGCCGTGCGGCCGGGAAGCTGCACCCGGTGCAGGGCGACCTCGGCGGGAAACTTCGACTGCCAGGCGGCGAAGGAGTGGCGGCTGCCACCGGCATGGTGGAAGACGTAAAGGTCGACCGCCGCCCGCGCCCGGTCGCTGGCAAAGATCTCCGCCTGCGCGCTCACGCCGTCCCCCGTTGGCTGGAGAAGCGGATGTCGAGGCGCTCAGGGCCACGCAGGATCAGGCTGTTGGCCTGCCAGCGGCGCTCGGGATCGACCCGCTCAAGGTCGCCATAGCCGGCCATCAGCAGCTTGAGGAAGGCGGCGCCCTGGACGCGGGCGAGCAGACCGCCGAGGCAGGAATGCATGCCGAAGCCGAAGCCGATATGGGCGGTGCCCTTGCGGTCGAGACGCAACGCGTCCGCATCCTCGAACACCTCGCCGTCGCGATTGGCCGAGCCGAGGCAGAGCAGGATCTGTTCGCCGGCGGCAATGTCGATACCGCCGACGGTGCAGTCCTCCACCGCAAGGCGCTTGGTGAACTGCAGCGGCGTCTCGTAGCGCGTCACCTCCTCGATCGCCGCCCGGATCGCGGCCTCGTCCTCGCCCAGGGCTTCGAACTGCTCGCGATGGTCGAGAATGGCATCGACGAGGTTGCCGATGAGGCACTGGGTGGTCTCGGTGCCGGCGACGAAGGACATCACGCAGGCGAAGGCGATCTCCTCCTCGGTGAGGCCGGCGCCGTCGACCTGCGCCTCGCACAGGCGGGCGATGATCGTGTCCTTGCCCGACTTGCGGATGCGGGCCGCGTGCTCGGCGAAATAGCCGGTCAGCTCGCGCATGCTGCTGGCCGCTTTCTGGAAGGCGGCGCGGTTCATCATGCCGGGGTCGAGCAGGTAGCGCACGGCATGGACCTTCTCGGCAATGCCGGGGCGGGCCGCCTCCTCGACCGCCATCCAGTCGCACAGCACGTCGATCGGCAGCGGCGCGGCGATATCGGCCATGATATCGCAGCCGCCGCGCGCGGCATGGGCGGCGAGCAGCCGCTCGATCCGCTCTGTCAGGACCGGCAGGAGAGCGGCGATCGCCTCGTTGGAATAGGCCTGGTTGACCAGCCGGCGCAGTCGCATGTGCTCCGGATTGTCGGTGAAGACGATGGAGGTCTGCAGGAAGCGCAGCATCTGCCCGTAGTCGTCGAACCGCAGCCGGGCGGCCTGCTTGACCACCGTGTCGGGGATCAGGCGGACACTGAACTTGCGGCTGCGCATGACGGCGAGCACATCCTCATAGCGCGACAGGACCAAGGTGCCCTTGGTGCGCAGCACCGGCGCCTCGCGGCGCAGCCGCGCATAGACAGGATAGGGGTCGGCGCGGAACGCCGGATCGAGCGGGTTGAAGACGATGTCCTGGCCGGCCGGCGCGCGGGCAGCGGCGCTGCCTGCACGGGGATCTGCTGCTGGGGCGGTGACGGTCATGACGCTGTTCCCTGATCCTGGACACGGGCAAGACGGAGACAAGGCGGGGGCGTCCGGCGGCACGGCTGGTGCCGCCGGTGGTGATGCCGATGCGGGCCGGCGAAGGACGCCGACCCGGCTCCCCTCACATCCTCGACAGTTCGGACACGGGCCGGTCGGTCGGGCGCAGCGAGATGCGCAGCAGCCCGATCTTGCCGGTGTAGAAGCCGATGGAGGTCTGCTTGAGATAGCGCTCGTAGCGCTCGGTGACGGTCTCCCCGACCAGTGCCACCGCCTCGGCCCGGCGCCGGCGCAAGTTGCGCGCCCAGGCATCGTAGGTGCGGGCATAGTGCAGGCGGTGGTTGACCAGATAGGTCACCTCCATCACCCCGTCCGCCGCCGCGGCGATCTCGTCCAGCCGCGGCAGGTCGGCGGCCGGGAAGATCTCCTCGTTGATGAACTGGCTGGCTTCCTCGTTGCGCATGGTGCCGTAGACGAAGGTCTGCAGCGACATGCGCCCGCCCGGCGTCAGCCACGCGGCGCAGGTGGCGAAGAAGTCGCGATAGGTCGCGATCTTCACCTCGCGGCTGTCCTCGGGCTTGGCGAAATGCTCGAAGGCGCCGACGGAGATGATGCTGTCATAGGGCCGGTCCGGCTTGTGCTGGGTCCAGCTCTCCAGCCGCACCTCGATCTGCGGGATGCCGAAGCCGCGCACGTTGTCCGCCTGGTCCTCGCTGAGCGTCAGGCCGACGATCCGCTTGAGGCCGGAATAGCTGCTGGCCTTGCGCACCAGGGCGCCCCAGCCGCAACCGACATCAAGCAGGGATTCCGCCCCCTCCACCCGTGCCTCGCGCAGGTGATGGTCGATCTTGCGCTGCTGGGCGGCGGCGAGCGTGTCGTCCTCGCCCTCCCACAGGGCGCTGGAATAGGTGAGCGATTCATCAAGCCACAGGCGGTAGAAGTCGCGGCTGACATCGTAGTGGTACTGGACAGCGGACATCGAGCCGCCGTAGTCGGGCTGTTCGGTCTTCATCGCCTGGCCCTCATCCTGCGGTGACGTGCTGGCGTTCGGCCTCGCGGGCGACGCCGGTGGCGATGTTGTCGAGCGTTTCCGCCTCGAACAGGATCGCGAGCGGGATCTCGACGCCGAGCCAGGTCTCCAGGTCCATCGCCAGCGCCGTGGTCAGGGCGGAGTCGAGGCCGAGGGAGTCGAGCCCGTCGCTGCCCTTGATCGATGCCTGGTCCATGCCGAGCACGTTGGAGATGTAGGTCTTGAGCCAGGCAAAGACGGCGGCCTCATCGACCTTTTCCGCAATCTGCACGTGATCCATGGAAACTCCTCCTCTTTCTTCGGTGCGCGGGGTCAGGCGCTGCGGATTTCCCGGCGCTTGATCTGCTCCTTCGACGGGACCTTGATGTCCCAGGCCTGACCGAGGAGAGCGAGCAAGCAGATGACCCAGTAGCCGGGATCGATGCGGTACCAGGCGAGCCCGAAGGACGCCGAGGCGGGAAAGGCGTGGTGGTTGTGATGCCAGGACTCGCCGAAGATGAAGGGGGCGAGCCAGCCGATATTGGTGCTCTGGTCGTCGGTGGCGAAGCGGCGCCGGCCGATCAGGTGGCAGAGCGAGTTGAGCGCGAAGATGCCCTGCTCGACCACGAACATGCGCACCATGCCGCCCCACAGGAAGCCCGTCAGCGCGCCCATCCAGCTCTGGGTGACGAGCCCGCCGATGGCGGTCGGGATCAGCAGGCCGAGCACGATCCAGGTGTAGTAGTGCCGGTTCACCCAGATGATCACGCGGTCCTTGAGCAGGTCCGGCGCGTAGTGGACGACATTGGGATAGGGATGCGCCACCATCCAGGTGAAATGCGCATGGATGAAGCCCTTCAGCTTCCCCTTCAGACCGCTGCCATGCAGGTTCGGCGAGTGCAGGTCGCCTTCCTGGTCGCCCAGTTCATGGTGCCTGCGGTGCATCGCCGTCCAGGAGATCACCCCGCCCTGCCCGGCCATCGACCCGAAGATGCCGAGAGCCGCGCGAACCGGCGCCGAGGCCTTGAAGCTGCGATGGGTGAAGAGACGGTGATAGCCGATCGAGATGCCGAGCCCGCTCAGCGCCCAGAAAACGGCGAACAGCGTCAGATCCAGCACCGAGATCGGATGGAAGAACAGCAGCACGATCGCGCAGACGGTTCCGAAGATCGGCAACACGTCAAACAGGAAGAAGTGCATCCTTTGCATCTTGTGCAGATGCGGACTGTCGATGACCTTCTGGCGCGGCTGCCCGGGCAGTTGCGCCTCCAGGAACATCTCCTGAGCGATCTGTTCGCCTTTGTTCAACATGGCTCTTCCTCCAATCGCAGGCCGCGCTTCGCCGGAACGGACCGTCGGATGATCGGTAAAATCCAAGTATAGTCGTCGCCAATATCAAATAATTTGGCGGAAACATCGATCTATCACTTGTTATAAATTAGCATTATCAATATTATTGACGAAATACTTTAAAAGTATCTTGTGAGTCACTTTGAATATGAAGGGCGTTTTCAGGATATATCCAGAGCGGCAACTGCGTAATTTTGTCGGGGCTTGATGACGCCCTGCACAATCCACGCTTGCAAAATCCGACCGCGACACTGTAATGGGGCGCTCGCGCCTTCGCTGTCTTCCGGCCGGATCCAGAGACCCCATCGATCATGACACCCAATGAAGCCAACATGATCTCGGCGTTTGCGATCTATATCGTCGGGGCCGCGAGCCCCGGCCTCGGCAACATGACCATCGCCTCGGCCGCGATCAGCCAGGGCCGCCCGTCCGGCTTCGCGGTGATGGCCGGCGTCATGGCCGCGGGCCAGACCTGGGCGCTGCTCGCCGCCATCGGCCTGTCCTCGGTGCTGGTCACCCTCCCGGCCGCGATGATGGCGGTCGGGATCGTCGGCGGGGTCTATCTGGTCTGGCTGGCCTGGAAGACGCTTCGCAACTGGACGCCGTCGCGCGGACGGGACATGGGGCGCACGAGCCTTGCCGGACACTTCCGCCGCGGCTTTCTGATCCAGATCCTCAACCCCAAGGCCATTGTCGGCTGGATCCTGATCATCGCCGTCGGCGTGCGGCAGGGTTCGCCCTGGCATGCGCCGCTGGTGATCGTCCTCGGCTGCCTGGTTCTGGGGATCTGTATCTTCTCGGCCTATGTGCTGCTGTTTTCCTCGCGCATCCTGCAGCGGGAGGAGGTCGCCAACTCGGCCGGGTTCCGCTATCTGCTGACCGCCGTCTATGGACTATCGGGCCTCTGGCTGATCGTCGACAGCGTTCAGGCCTGAGCCGGCGCCCGCGCGCGATCTGCTCTGCCCGGCGCGCCAAGGCTTTCAGCAATCCGGTTGCTAGAGCATATTCTTGTCGATCAGGTGATTTCACCTGATCGGAAAGCGCTCTAGCAGATGCGCGGCAGTTGCTCGCCGACCAGCATGTCGACGATGCGCATCCCGCCAAAGGGCGTGGTCATGCGCACCTGCCCCGGATGCGCGGCGCTCGCCCGGCCGATGGCGACCGCGCCGCGACCTTCCGGCCGTGCGCGCATGGCCGCAAGGGCTGCGGCGGCCTCCTCCTGCGGAACGAACAGGACAAGCGTTCCCTCATTGGCGAGATAGAGCGGGTCGAGCCCGAGGATCTCGCACATGCCGCGCACTTCCGCGCGCAGCGGCAGGGCCGTCTCCTCGATGACGATGCCGACGCCGGCCGCCGCCGCCATCTCGTTGAGCGCGGAGGCGAGGCCGCCACGGGTGCAGTCGCGCGCCGCGCGCGTTGCCGGCGCGGCGGCGATCACCGCCTCCATGAGATGGCCGAGGCCGGCACAGTCGGAGAGGATGTCGGTCGACAGGGCAAGGTCGCCGCGCGCCGCCAGGATCGCCGCGCCATGGTCGCCGAGGACGCCGTTGACGATGGCGACATCGCCGGGCTGCAGGAGACTTGCGGCAAGCTCCCGCCCCGGCGGGATGACCCCGACCCCGGCCGTGGTGACGAAGACCCCGTCGGCCGCGCCGCGCCCCACGACCTTGGTGTCGCCGGTGACGATGCGCACGCCGGCCTTGTCCGCCTCCTCGGCCATCGAGGCGACGATGCGGCGCAGCAAGGCCACGTCCGTTCCCTCCTCGATGACGAAGGCCGCCGAAAGCCAGAGCGGCCGCGCACCGCCGACGGCAAGATCGTTGACCGTGCCGCAGACCGCCAGATGACCGATATTGCCGCCGGGAAATTCCAGCGGCGTGACGACAAAACTGTCCGTCGTGAAGGCGAGGCGGGCGCCCGGCTCGGCCAGGGCCGCATGGGTCAGGCGGGCCTGGTCCTCCATCCCCGGCGGGTCGAACACGCCGGTGAACACGTCCTCGATCAGGTCGCGCATGGCCCGGCCACCGCCGCCATGGGCCAGCGTCACATGCGTATCGCGAAGCGCCATTCCTGCTCCCGCCTTCCGGTCACTGTCTCATCTGTACGCCGCCCGCCTCAGGAGGCCAGCGCCCGCGCCCCGCCATACTGCCAATAGGCGGCGCAGGCGCCTTCCGAGCTGACCATCAGGGCGCCGAGCGGCGTCTCCGGCGTGCACTGGGTGCCGTAATTGGGGCAGGCCGTCGGCTTGATCCGGCCGGTCATGACCGCACCGCAGGCGCAGCCTTCCGGCTCGGCGATGCGGCGGCTCGCTGCGCCGTATCCGACGCCGAACTTCGCCTCCGCATCATAGGCCGCATAGGCCGGGCGGATGCGCAGGCCCGAGGACTCGATCTCGCCGAGGCCGCGCCACTCGAAACTCGGTCGCCGCTCGTAGACATCGGCAATGGCGGCGAGGCTGGCGGGATTGCCCTCGCGCGGGACGACGCGGGCATACTGGTTCTCCACCTCGGCCCGCCCCTCGGCGATCTGCCTCAGCACCATCAGCACGGACTGCAGCAGGTCGAGCGGCTCGAAGCCGGCGACGACGATCGGCTTGCCGAACTCCTGCGCGATGAACGCATAGGGCTCCAGTCCGATCACCATGCTGACATGGCCGGGACCGACAAAACCGTCGAGCCGCATGTCCGGATCCTGCAGCAGGGCGCGAATGGGCTCCGGCACGGTGATGTGATTGCAGAAGACCGAGAAGTTCTCCAGCCGCTCCCGCGCCGCCTGCTGCAGCGCCAGCGCCGTCGAGGGGGTGGTCGTCTCGAAGCCGAGGCCGAAGAAGACGACCTCCCGGTCCGGGTTGCGGCGGGCAAGCTCCAGCGCATCAAGCGGCGAATAGACCATGCGGATATCGGCGCCGCGCGCCTTGGCCTGCAACAGGCTGCCACGGGAGCCCGGCACCCGCATCGCATCGCCGAAGGTGGTGAAGATCACGTTCGGCCGCTCGGCGATCTCGATACATTCATCGACACGGGTCATCGGCAGCACGCAGACCGGACAGCCGGGACCATGGATGAACTCGACCCCCTCATGCACCAGCTTGTCGAGCCCGTAGCGGAAGATCGCATGGGTGTGGCCGCCGCAGATCTCCATGATGTGCAGGGGATTTTCCCGAGAGGCGCCGATCCGTTCGACAAGCCGGGCGATCTCGGCGAGCACGGCCCGCGCCGCCAGGGGATCGCGAAACTCCGAGGCAAACTTCATGTCCGTTCCTCCAGGGCGCGCTGGCCCTCCGCCATCGCATCGAGGGCTTCCTGCACCTCGCCGAGGTCGCGCAGGGCCGCAAGCGTCCGGGCTGCCTCGTCCTCGTCGATCAAGGCCATGGCGAAGCCGACATGGATGAGCACCCACTTGCCCACCAGGCTGTCGAGCGAGGTGCCCATGACGCAGGCGACATTGACCTCGCGCCGGACACCGGACACTTCGGCAAGCGCCATCAGCCTGGCGGGATCGGTGATCGCGACGATCTGTCCGGGAATGCCGAGACACATGGTCTAGTCCTCCTCTTCTTCGCCGCGCCCGCTCGGGTCGACGATGCCGTAGCGGTCGAGCTTGGCCCTGAGGCCGACCCGGCTGAGGCCGAGTTCCGCCGCCGCCCGGCTCTTGTTCCAGCGATGGCGGGTGAGGGTCTCGCGCAGGATGCGCGTCTCCACCTCCTCCACCCGTTCCTTCAGCGTCGTGTCGCCGGTCAGGACCATGTCGAGCGCCGCGTCGCGCTCGGCCTGGAGCGCGCCGGGCATCGCCTGCAGGATGTGGCGGGAAATCAGCTCCGCCCCCAGCACGTCGTCCTGGGCAAACACCAGCATGCGGGTGACCTCGCCGGTCAGTTCGCGCAGATTGCCGGGCCAGTCATAGGTCTCCAGGAACTCCAGCGCCGCATCGGTGAAGCCGCGCACCGGCTTGCCATGGGCGATGGAGAGATCGGCGGCGATCTGCTGCGCCAGGATGGCGATGTCGCAGCGGCGCTGGCGCAGCGGCGGCACGACGATGCGTCCGACGGCAAGCGCATGATAGAGGCCCGGCAGGAACTGGCCTTCCGCCACCCGTGCCGCCAGTTCGTTGGTCGCCCCCGAGATCAGGCGGACATTGGTGTCGATGAGTTCCTGCCCGCCGAGCGGCGTGAACGTGCCTTCGCCGACGACACGCATCAGCGCCAGTTGGATCTCGGGCGAGGCCGTCTCGAGCCCGCTCAGATAGAGCGTGCCGCGATCGGCCCGCTGCATCAGCCCGACGCGATAGGCGCCGCCCGGCAGCGCGCCGCGCTTGGCGCCGAACAGGTGCAGGGCCGCGAGGTCCGACGGCACGCCGGTCAGGTCGAACGTGTAGAACGGCTTGTCCGAGCGCAGCGAGCCCAGATGCATCGCCCGGGCGATCCGGCTCTTGCCGGTGCCGGCTTCGCCGGTCAGCAGCACCGGCAGGTCGAAGCTGGCATAGCGCCGGGCGTGATCGATCACCTGGTTCATCGGCGAGGCCGGGGCGCAGCTTATGGTCTCGAAGCCCGCCCCCTCGCGCAGCGCCTTGCGCCGCCGCTCCAGCCGCTCCTTCGCGGTGTTGGTGAGGTAGCGCATTTCCAGCACCAGCCGCTCGTTCTCGCGGGCAAGCTGGAACAGGCGCACCGCGTTGCGCGCGGCGACCATCAGATGGTCGGGATGCCAGGGCTTGGTCAGGAACTGGTGGATGCCGGCGTCGTTGATCGCCGCCATCATCGCGCCGGGATCGGTATAGCCGGTGATGATGACGCGCACCGTCTCCGGCCAGCGCTCCCGCACATCCGCCAGGAACTCGACGCCGGAGCGGCCGGGCATGCGCTGGTCGCAGAAGATCGCGTGCACCCACTCCTTTTCCAGCGTCTGCAGCGCCTCCTCGGCGCCCGGCGCCGTCAGGATGTCGAACTCGTCCTCGAGCGCCATGCGCATCGCGGTCAGCGAATGCGGCTCATCGTCGACGAGAAGCAGGGTTGGACGGGATGCGGGAGCGTTCATCTCGCGCGGTCCTTCACGAGGCCCTGGCCAGGCGCTTTTCGGCGCGGCGGGCGGCGAGCCAGGCGAGCCAGGCGTCCATTCCCTCGCCGGTGCGGGCGGAGACGAACAGCACCTCGATCAGCGGGTTCACCCGTTTCAGGTTCGCCTCATAGGCCTCCAGCGAGACGTCGCAATGCGGCGCGAGATCCGTCTTGTTGACCAGCGCAAGACGGGCGGCGGTGAACATGTCGGGATATTTCAGCGGCTTGTCCTCGCCCTCGGTCACCGAGAGGATCGCCACCTTGGCATCCTCGCCGAGATCGAAGGCCGCCGGGCAGACCAGGTTGCCGACATTCTCGATGAACAGCAGGCTGTCGGGCGCGAGCGGCAGATCGTCCATCGCGTGACCGACCATATGGGCATCGAGATGACAGCCCTTGCCGGTGTTGATCTGGATCGCCCGCGCGCCGGTCTCGCGGATGCGGTCGGCGTCGTTCGAGGTCTGCTGATCGCCCTCGATCACAGCGAGCGGCGTTGCTCCGAGGTCGCGGATGGTGCGGCACAGCAGCGTCGTCTTGCCGGAGCCGGGCGACGACACGAGGTTGACCGCGTAGACGCCGAGCGCCTTCAGCACCCGCCGGTTGCCGGCGGCGTGGCTGTCGTTCTTCGACAGGATCGCGGTTTCCACCGCGATCAGCCGCTCCTGCGACAGGCCGGGCACGGAAACGCCCGCCGGCCCGGTGCCGTAGTGATGGTGGTCATGATCGTGAGCGCCATGGTGGTGATGATCATGGTCGTGGTGGTCATGAGGATGGTGATCGTGATCGTGATGGTGGTGACCATGCCCATGCCCATGATCGTGATCGTGATCGTGAGAATGGTCGTGGGAATGGTCATGGCGGTGATGATCGTCGATCGGCACGCCGTCCTTCGTCACGCTGTCGCCGCAGCCGCATACCGTGCACATCAGTTCACCTCCAGATCCTTGATCCGCATTTCGTCCCCGCCGACGGGCAACAGCCGCCCGCCGCCACAGCGCGGACAGGGCGCCAGCCGGTCGTCGAGATCGACCTCGGCGGCGCAATCGAAGCAGGTGGCCCGGCCGGGCAGGTCGATGATCTCCAGCCGGGCACCGTCCGCGACCCCGCCCCGCATCACCACGTCGAAGGCGAAGTCGAGCGCGGCGCGCTCGACGCCCGCAAAGCGCCCGATCTCCAGCCGCACCACGGCAACGCGCGAAAAGCCATGCGCCTCGGCCTGCCCCTCGATCACCTGGCGGATGCCTTCGCAAAGCGACATCTCATGCATGGGCCGCCTCCTCCACCTGGAACCGCTCGCACGGGTTGAGAAGCCTGACCACCAGCGGCGCGAGGGACCGGCG
This sequence comes from Stappia sp. P2PMeth1, assembly GCF_900185735.1. Taxonomy (NCBI): domain Bacteria; kingdom Pseudomonadati; phylum Pseudomonadota; class Alphaproteobacteria; order Hyphomicrobiales; family Stappiaceae; genus Stappia; species Stappia sp. P2PMeth1. The sequence goes on from NZ_FYAW01000014.1 coordinate 43,826, forward strand.
CGACGGGGCGAGCCGCGCCAGCGCGCGCTCGATCGCCCCACTGGGCGCGGTAAGATCGTCCGTCGGCGTCAGCCGGTCGAGCCGGGTCAGCAGACCGCCGCTCGCGGTCGCGGTCAAGGCATAGGTGCCGCGCGCGGCCGGCACCAGCGCGCAGGACGGGGCGGCCAATCTGGCAGCGAGGTGTCCGGGCACCGCCAGCGCCAGCAGGTCGGCGACGAGGCCGAGCGCCTGCCAGAGAGGCCCGCGACCGTGGCGCCGGGCGGCTTCGGCCAGCATCGGATGCGTTGCCACCCGCGCCGCCGGCACATTCAGCGCCGCGCCGGGGCGCGGCGGCGCGCCGCGGCCGAGCGGCGGCAGGCCCGGATCGGCCTCCCCCGGCGGAAAGGCGTCGGCGATGCGCCGCATCAGCGGCGACACGCCCTCACCCGACGCCAGCCATCCCGCCAGGTCGCCCGCGGCAAAGCGCTCTCCCGCCCCGCCGAGCAGGGCGGCTTCGAGATCGCCGCGCGGCGGCGCCTGCGGTGCAAGCCCCAGCAGCGGCGGCAGATGAACGAAAAGCTGGGCGAGGTGATCGGTCCGGATTTCGGCCGCAAGATCGGCCGGATCGGGCGCACCGAGCCCGAGAGCAAGGTCCAGCGCGCCCAGATGGGCGCAGCGGCACAGGCCGAACAGGCGGCCAAGGAGCTGGCGCGCCTCGGCCACCGGGCGGCCGAGCAGCAGGGCCTCCACCGGCATGGCGGGCGCGCGGGCAAGACGGGCGTCAAGCCCGCCCCCCCGCCGTGCCAGCACGATGGTCAGCCCCTGCCCGCTCATCACCCGTCGCGCTCCCCCGTTTCGGGCGCCGCGGCAACAGGCGCGGGCTCGCCGGCAAGGCCGGCAGTGATCAGCCGGCGCCGGCTCGGCGCCGTCTCCCTCACGCCCTGCGTCCCAGCGGGATCCTCCTCGCTCCCCGCCTCGGACGTCTCGGGCGGCGGCGCCAGTTCGGCCTCTCGCGCCGCCCGGATGTCGGCCGCGCGGTTGGTCTCGTCCCGGTTGGCCGGATCGAACAGCGCCATCATCACCGCCCGCGCGACGTCCTGCGCCTGCATCTGGCTGTTGAAGTCGCCCATCGGCGAGAACAGCGAACAGGCCTTGTAGCCGCCGGTGAGATCGCGCCGGTTATGCAGGAATTCGTAGTCGCCGGAGGGGAAAGCGATCACCTCCTTCGTGCCCTGGACCAGCTCGCTCCAGTCCTCGCCCGGTCCCGGCAGCAGCACCAGGTTCATGAACCAGGGCGTGATCAGCACGCCGAGCGGCCGCCCCTCATGCAGGCGAAAGCCGATCGCCTCGACATGCAGCGCCTGATTGATCAGCGGCACGTCGCGCATCTTCGACAGCCAGACATCCTTGAAGTCGGCGACCAGCATCGCCGTGCGTCCGGCGATGTCCTGCTCGGCCAGCAGGGCCGGCGAGCCGGGATCCTCCCGCACCATGAACTGGTGCTTGGGGGCATCGCAGCCGGGACACTTCCAGTCCTCCGGCAGCGCCTGGAACGGGGTGCCCGGCAGCACCTGCCGCGTGTCGTCCCCTTCCGCCGGATCGTAGGGCGTCCAGCAGATCTTGCATTCCATGATCGCCAGCGGACTGATCCGGTCGTTGGCGCCGAGATAGGATCCCTCGAACCGGGTCATCGGATCGCCTCCAGAACCTCACGGATGCGCCCGCCGCTGTCGGCAAGGTCCTCCGGGGCGGCGAGCGCCACTTCAGGAATGGTCGTCACCTCGAACGTGTCGAGGATCAGCGCGTCCATCGAATTGAAGAACTGCACCCGCCAGACCTGCGGCAGGGCGCAGGCGCTGATCCGGCAGTTGCCATAGCCGCGCGACAGGATGGTGACCGCCCCCTTGCCGAGCGCCGCATCCAGCCACAGGAGATCCTCCTCCGTATGCGGCAGCAGCGAGAGATTGACCACATGCGGCAGCCGGCCCGGCTGCCAGCTCGCCGACTGGTCCGCCAGTTCCGCCAGCAGGGCAGGCGCATTGACGACGCCGGCCGGGCGCGGCGCGGAGAGCATCGGCGCCGGGGCTCCGCCGCCATGGGCGCGCCGGATCGCCTCGGCCGGGACCGGTCCGACCTCGATGCGGTCGATGCCGGCCCCCGCCAGCATCCAGACCCCGGCGAAGACGCTTTCCTGGACCATCAGGGCCGGCACGCCCCTCAGCTTCATGGACACCTCGCCCTGGCCGAGCGTCTCGGCCATCAGCGCCCGGCTCGCCGGGTCCATGCCCGACAGGTCGAACTCGGCGCGCTCGCCGCCGGCGGCGGCGGCGATCTCGCAGGCGCCGGCGATATCGGCCAGCGTCTTCAGCGCCGGCGTGACCTGCGAGGGATCTCCCACCTCGGGCAGATGCGGCACATAGGTGCGCATGCCCGACGGCAGCGCCATGTAGGACAGTTCCTCGTCGTCGTCGGGCTGGGAACCGGGTCCGAATCCGACCGGGGGGAACAGGAATCCGTTGCTCATTGCATCCGCTCCGGGGTTCTGAGGCCAAGCAGGCGCGGCAGGTGCACCATGTAGTCGTCCCAATCGCGGATCTTCTGGATCGATCCGAGATAGGTCCCTTCCGCAAAGAACAGGAAGCCCGGCGTCTTCAGGGCGTTGAAGGTCTCGCGCACCTGCGCCTCCACCGCGTCGTCGACGAGCGCGCAGTCGAACACGCCCTGAAACGCCATGCGCAGCTCCGGCAGGACCACCGCCGCATCGGCAGTCTCCAGGTTGCGGGCCGGATTGCCGGGAACGAGAAGGCAGTGGGTTCCGGGCCGGGCCGTGAAGGCCGAGACCTCGTCAAGGCTTGCCAGCAGCGGCCAGCCGAGATCGTCGACGAGGCGGCGCAGAAGCGGATGGGAGAGAGAGGCGCCGGAGGCAAGGGCGGCGCCGGACGGATCGTGCATGAGGATCATCCCTGGCTGTGACCGGCCGCGAGAGCGGCCTGAAGATGGGGCGGCAGTTCGGGTTCCCGCGCGTCCAGGTCGGCAAAGGCCGCGCCCGGATCCTGGCCGGCCATGACCCGCCGCAGGCCCTCCAGCGCGGCGGCGACCGCCGCCGCCTCCTGCGCTGCGATGATCTCGCGGGCCGTGCCGAGAAAGCAGAGAAGCCAGTCGCCCGCCTTCGCGTCGGGCGTCAGCGAGAGGTCGATCAGGGTCTCCCGGCCGTCGATCGTCGCCGTGCCGGCGATCCCGTCGCGAGAGACGAGCCGCGCCGGCTCGCCGATGCACATCACAGGCTCCCGGGGAAGAAGCGGGCGTCGCCGGTGCGGCAGGCCTCCTCCGCCGAGGGACGCCCCTGCTCATAGGCGGTGCGGCGGATCGAGGGATCGGCAAGATCGGCGGCGCTGCGGCCGGCGGCGATCTCCACACCCCAGGCGGCCAGTTCGGCGCGGGCAAGGTCCAGCGCGCCGGGAATGGCCGCGGCGACCTGCGGCCGCAGACCGCCGCCGTAATCCTCCAGCTCCACCGGCTGGCAGCCGATCAGCGTGAGCTTGTGCGGACAGCGCCCGAGCAGTTGCGCGGTGGCGATCACGTCCTGGAAACCGGTCTGGTGAAGGCTCATCTTCCTTGCGCCCATGAAGGCGGGCACCTCGTCGTCGCGCACCAGCTTCAGCGTGCCGGGCTCCAGGCCGTAATCGATGGCATCGAAGACGAGAAGGGCCTCCGCCTCCTCCAGAAACGGCAGGAGATAGAGCCCCTGCGTGCCGCCATCGAGCAGGCGAACGTGCTCCGGCAGGGCGACGGCGGAAGCCAGCGCCTCGACGCAGCGCACGCCGAAGCCTTCGTCGGCCCACAGGACGTTGCCAATGCCCAGAACAAGAATGGAAGATGGTTCGGTCGCTGGCATGTCCCCCTCCCCGGAACGGTGCTCGCATGCGGGCTTTCCGCCCTTTGAGGGAAGACTAGGCCAACCACCGGTTCGGCGGCAGGTTTTTCAGCGAACCGGCAATAAATATTATTTATCAATTGCTACAAGGAGATAGGCGGGTTTTTCGCCCCTCGCGACAACAATAAGCCGCAAATTACTCTTCCAAAATCGACAATCGATGGAAAGAAACCTTCCATCCCATCGGCATGAGTCGGGTGACGGCATGCCGCCGCCACCCGAACGGGACGTTCAGTCCGTGCGGTCGTCCTTGAAGGTCCTGTGGCCGGAGATCATCGTCGAGACGATCGATTGCCGGCTCATGATGTCCTCGCGGATCGCGACATAGATATGCACGATCATGAAGATCACGATCCACCACATGCCGAGATGATGCAGCGTGTGGAGCCGCTGGGTGTTGCCGACAAGGCCGATGACCCAGCCGAACAGATCGTCGTACAGGGAGCCCTGGCCCGCCCCTTCCGCGTAGAGCGCCATGCCGGTCACGATCATGAAGCTGATGCCGATCGTGATGAAGAAGAACATGGCGAGCTGGGCCAGCGGATTGTGGCCGATATATTTCTTCGGCTCGCTCTCCAGGAACAGGTACCAGCGGATCTCGAACCAGATCTCGCGCCACCAGTGCCCGTTCAGCACCGGCAGATAGAAGAGCTGCCGGGCATGGTGATTGCCGAAGATCGCCCAGTAGATGCGGCCGAGAAACCCGACGGTCAGGATCATCCCCGCGGCGAAATGCGCGAAGCGGATATAGCCGAAGAGGAACTGGTCATAGGCCTCGTGCTGGCCGACCGAGGGCGGCGGGCTGCCGATGAAGTACCCGGTCACGCACAGGACCAGGATCGCCGCCGCATTCACCCAGTGCCAGATCCGTACCGGCGCCTCGTAGACATAGACCGATGACTGCCGCTGGGCCGAAGCGAGTTCCGCCTCCAGCTCGAGGGCATGGCTGTCCTTGTTCATCTCCGCCTCCTCATGATGCGGCCAGCAGCAGGCCGGCGACCGCGATGGCGCCGCCCAGGACGCGCTGCAGCACCAGCTTGCCGGCGATGCCGCGCGCGACGCCGATGCCCGCCACATGCAGGAGCGAGGTGGCGATCACGAAGCCCGCGACATAGGCGATGGCGCCGCCCTCCGCCTCGCTGGCATGGGCATGGCCGTGACCGAGCGCGAAGAAGCCGATCGCGACGAGCGCCGCAACCGTGAGCGCGGCCGGCATGTCCGGTTTCGCCACCAGCACCAGGAGGCCGAAGATCACCACCGAGGCGAGGATCAGCGCCTCGACGGCCGGCATGGCGATCCCGGCGAAGGCGAGGCCCGCCCCCGCCAGCATGGCGCCGAGGAAGGCGGCCGCCCCGCCCCAGGGATGCCGGGGCAGGGCAAGACCCGACCAGATGCCGACCGCCACCATCGCCAGCAGATGGTCGAGGCCGAGGACCGGATGCAGGAGCCCGGCGAGGAGACCGGAGGTCTCGCCATGGCCGGTATGGGCCAGGGCCGGGGTCGACAGGAGCAGGGCTCCCAGAAAGACTGCGTAATTCATGGGGTTCCCTCCCTCAGCGGACCTTGACCGTGGTCAGCGTGTCGCCGTCGGGCGACATCACATGGGTGGAGCAGGCCAGGCACGGGTCGAAGCTGTGCAGCGTGCGCAGGATCTCCACCGGCTCGTCGGGGCGCTCCATGTAGGTGTTCATGAGCGAGGCTTCGAAGGCGCCGATATTGCCCTTGGTGTCGCGCGGGCTGCCGTTCCAGGTGGTGGGAACGACGCACTGGTAGTTGTCGATGCGGCCGTCCTTGATCCTGATCCAGTGGCCGAGGGCGCCGCGCGGCGCCTCCGTCATGCCCACGCCCTTGGCCTCCTTCGGCCAGGTCTTCGGGTCCCATTTCTCGACATTGGCCGTCGACTGATCGCCGTTCTTGATGTTGGTGATCATCTTGTCGAAGAAGTATTTCTGCAGGCGCCCGCAATATTCGGACTCCAGCGCCCGCGCCGCGGTGCGTCCCAGGGTCGAGAACAGCGCGGAGACCGGCAGGTTCATCGTCCTGAGCAGGCCGTCGACCTGGTTCTTGATGTCCTCGTGCCCCTTGGCATAGCCGACGACATAGCGGGCCAGCGGGCCGACCTCCATGGCATGGCCGCGCCAGCGCGGCGCCTTGATCCAGCTATACTTGGCGCTCTCGTCCAGTTCCTCGATGTTGGTGCGGGTGCCCTTGGCCTTCGGGCCGAGCTCGTATCGCGGCTCGGTGACGCCGTCCCAGGGATGCAGGCCCTTGCCGGGCTCCGCATAGGTGTACCAGCTATGGTCGACGAATTCCTGCACCTGCTCGGGATCGCGCGGGTCGACGTCGTGAACCTCGTTGAGGTTGCCGTTGATGATGGCGCCGCGCGGCAGGTGCAACTGCCCCGCATCGAAATTGTTCGGATGCTCGGGGATGTCGCCATAGGCAAGCACCGCCTGGCCCGACAGGCCGCCGCCATAGAGCCAGTTCTTGTAGAAGCCGCCGATGGCGATCACGTCGGGGATGTAGACGTTGCGGTTGAACGTGTTGCACAGGTCGATGATGGAACTGACCATGTTCAGCCGTTCCATGTTGATCGCCCCGACCGCGCCGACGCCGTCGATGTTGATCGGGCACGGAACGCCGCCGACCAGCCAGTTCGGATGCGGGTTCTTGCCGCCGAAGATGGTGTGGACCTTGACGATCTCCTTCTGCAGGTCGAGCGCCTCCAGATAGTGGGTCGTCGCCATCAGGTCGGCTTCCGGCGGCAGCAGATAGGCCGGATTGTCCCAGTAGCCGTTCTTGAACAGGCCGAGCTGGCCGGATTCCACGAACTTCTTCAGCCGGTTCTGCACGTCGCGGAAATAGCCCGGCGACGACAGCGGATGGCTCGGGCTGACCGCCTGCTGCAGCTCCGACGTCGCCTTCGGGTCGGCCCGCAAGGCATTGATCGGGTTCACCCAGTCCAGCGCGTGCAGATGGTAGAAATGCACCACGTGGTCATGGATCTGCAGGTTGAGCTGCATGATGTTGCGGATCGAGTTGGCATTGTCGGGGATGGTGATCCCCAGCGCGTCCTCGACCGCGCGCACGCTGGTCAGCGCATGGGTGCCGGTGCACACGCCGCAGATGCGCTCGGTGAAGGCCCAGGCATCGCGCGGATCGCGTCCCTTGAGGATGACTTCGAGGCCGCGCCACATGGTGCCGGTGGACACGGCGTTGCGGATCACGTTGCCTTCGTCGACATTGACCTCGCAGCGCATGTGACCCTCGATGCGGGTCACCGGATCGACGACGATGCGCCGGCCCGAGGTGTCGAGGTTGAAACCGTTCGGAGTTGCGGTCATCGTTTCAAGCCTCCACCTTGTCCTGGGTCTTCTTCTGCGCGCGCTTCAGCGCCGAGACCGCCGCATGCACCGCCACGGCGCCGCCGACGACGCCGGCGGCCGTCATGCCCACCTGATCGGCATTCGCCTCGACCCCGAACTGCTTGATGTTGGTCAGCCGGTCATAGAAGCTGCCCTGATCCCAGAACCCGTCCTCCGAACAGCCGATGCAGCCATGGCCCGACTGGATCGGGAAGGAGACGCCCTCGTTCCAGCGGATGGTGGAGCAGGCGTTGTAGGTGGTCGGTCCCTTGCAGCCCATCTTGTAGAGGCAGAAGCCCTTGCGGGCGCCTTCGTCGTCCCAGGTCTCGACGAACTGGCCGGCGTCGAAATGCGGCCGGCGATAGCACTTGTCGTGGATGCGCTGGGAATAGAACATCGCCGGGCGCCCCTGACGGTCGAGCGTCGGCAGCCGGTCGAAGGTCAGCATATAGGTGATGACGCCGGTCATCACCTCGGCGATCGGCGGGCAGCCCGGCACCTTGATGATCGGCTTGTCGAGGATGACCTTGTGCACCGGCGTCGCGCGGGTCGGGTTGGGCGCCGCCGCCTGCACGCAGCCATAGGAGGCGCAGGCGCCCCACGAGATGATCGCCTTGGCATGCTCGGCCGCATGGCGCAACTGGTCGACGAACGGCTTGCCGCCGACGATGCAATACATGCCGTCCTCGTTGAGCGGCGGATTGCCCTCGACGGCGAGGATATAGTTGCCCTTGTACCGGTCGATCGTGTCCTGCAGCGCCGCCTCGGCCGCATGGCCGGCCGCCGCCATCAGCGTGTCGTCATAGTCGAGGCTGATCATCGACAGCACCACATCCTTGGCCAGCGGATGGGCCGAGCGGATGAAGCTCTCCGAGCAGCAGGTGCATTCCAGGCCGTGGATCCAGATCACCGGCGTGCGCGGCTTGGTCTCCATCGCATGGGCGATCTTGGGAACGAAAGACGGGCCCAGGCCGAGCGCGGCCGCCGTCAGGCTGCAATATTTCATGAAGCTTCGCCGGGTAATGCCCTGGCGCCGCATCACGTCGTAAAAGGTTTCGACTTGCGACAAGGTGTCCTCCCTCGGTGCGTGAAATGTCGTGTTTCGACCGTACCGAGAGGATGATGTCGTGCCGGCCCCTCCCCGCGCCTGCAGAAAAACACCTGACGCAGAAATAAAAATTACCTTTTTGATATCAACAGCTTGATCCGATTTTTCGGATTTTTCGCGTCCGACGCATGTCAAGCCCCTGACCGCCGGACAGGGCCAGGCGGTCAGCCCGCTTCCGCCCCGGCGCGGGCAAGGCAGACGAGGGCCTGGCCCAGGGCAAGGCCCCCGTCATTGGCCGGCACCTGGCGATGGACCAGCACCGGCAGGCCGGACAGTTCGGCCTGACAGGCCTCGAGCAGCCGGGCATTCTGGAAACAGCCGCCGGTAAGGGCGACCGCCCGCGCCCGTCCCGTCTCGACGAGATCGCGGGCCGGCACGCAGAAGGCGCGGGCGAGCCCCGCATGGAACGCACCGGCGATCCGTGCCGGGGAGGTGCCCCCCGCCAGATCCGCAAGCAGGGCGCGGATCATCGGCGCGGGGTCGATCTCCCCCCCGCTCACCGCGAACGGGTAGGCGGGCGCGCTCGCCGCCATCGCCTCCAGCCGCATCGCCGCCTCGCCCTCATAGCTCTGCGCGTCGGGGCAAAGGCCGAGCGCGGCGGCAACCGCATCGAACAGACGCCCGGCGGAGGAGGACAGCGGCGCGTTGATCCCCGCGCGCAGGGCGGCGCGCAGTTGCTCCACCGGCCGGCCGGCCATCAGCCGCTGCGCGAGATCGTCCGCGCCACCCGCGAGTTCCGCCTGGTCGAGGCGCGCCAGCAGGTTGCGCCAGGGCTCCAGCGCGGCGCGGTCGCCGCCGGCCAGCGGTGCGGGGCGCAACCGGCAGATCCGTTCGAACTCGCCATAGTCGCCGAGCAGCACCTCGCCGCCCCACAGCGTGCCGTCGGTCCCAAGGCCGGTGCCGTCGAGCACGATCCCGGCCACCGGCCCGGCATCCGACGGCCAGAGATTGTCGGCAAGGCAGGCGGCGAGATGGGCGTGGTGATGCTGGACGCGGGTCACCGGCAGGCCCATCGCCTCGCCCGCCTGGCTTGCCCGATAGTCCGGATGCAGATCGATGGCGACCCGGTCGGGCCGATGGTCGAACAGCGCCGTGCAATCGGCGATGGCCTTGTGGAACTCGTCCAGCGTCAGGGCGTCGTCGAGGTCGCCGAGATGCTGCGACAGCAGCGCCTGGCCGTTCTTGACGAGGCAGACGGCGCCCTTCATCTGGCCGCCCAGCGCCAGAACCTGCGGCCCGGCCGCGAAACCTGGAGGCAGCGGCAGCGTGCCGGGAACCCGGCCGCGGGCGCGGCGCAGCACCATCGGCGGCTCGGCCCGCTCCACCCCGTCGTCGAGACGGCGCAGGATGTCGCGGTCATGCAGCAGGAACCCGTCGGCAAAGGCGGCAAGCTTCTCGCGCGCCTCGTCGTTGCCGATCACCTGCGGCTCGCCGGAGAGGTTCCCGGAGGTCATCACCAGCACGCCGCCGAACGCGGCGAGCAGCAGGTGGTGCAAGGGCGTGTAGGGCAGCATGACGCCAAGCGAGGTCATGCCCGGCGCCACCGCTTCGGGCAGCACCCGGCGGGAGGGGACCAGCACCACAGGCGCGGCCGGATCGCGCAGCAGCGCCAGCGCCGCCGGCGACAGATCGGCCACCGCCGCAAGATCCGCCTCCCCGGCCATCAGCGCGAAGGGCTTGGCCGGGCGGCGCTTGCGCCGGCGCAGCAGGGCGAGACTGTCGGCATTGCCGGCGTCGCAGGCCAGGTGAAAGCCGCCAAGCCCCTTGACCGCGACGATCCCGCCCGCCCGCAGCCGCTCCACCGCCAGCGTCAGCGGATCGCCGGGACGCTCGCGCCCGCCCTCCTCGTAGCACAGCCTCGGCCCGCAGGCCGGGCAGGCGATCGGCTGGGCGTGGAAGCGCCGGTCGGCGGGGTCGGAATACTCCGCCGCGCAGTCCGGGCACATGGCAAAGACCGACATGGCGGTGCGGGCGCGGTCATAGGGCAGGCTGCGCAGGATCGAATAGCGCGGCCCGCAATGGGTGCAATTGGTGAAGGCATAACCCCGGCGGCGGCCCGGCTCGACGATTTCCGCCGCGCAGGCGGCGCAGGTTGCCGCATCCGGCGTCACCCGGGTCTCGGCGCCCGAACCGGCCGAGGCGCGGATCTCGAAGGTCGGCGGCAGGTCGTCGAAGCGGGCCCGCCGGCACTCGACCGCGTCGACGCGGGCGAGCGGCGGCGCCTGCGTCCGCAACGCCAGAGCGAAGGCATCGAGACCCGGCCCCTCGCTGTCCGGCTTGTCGATGCCCGGTCCGGCGGCATGGATCAGCACCCCTTCCGGATCGTTCAGCACGAAGCCGCGCAGGCCGTGTCGGCGGGCCAGCGTCCAGACGAAGGGACGGAAGCCGACCCCCTGCACCTGGCCGCGCACCCGGATGATCCAGCCTTCGACCATGACCACCTCCCGCTAGTGTGGTGAATTTGAAATACGCCTCATTTTTGCAGCGTGCCGGTGAGCGTATTTCAAATTCGAAAACCACACTAGAAACATAGACTTGCTGGTCACCCTCTTGAATCTGAAGTTCGTCACATTACTCGACAGGCTCTGAACGAACTTCAGATTCAAAAGGGTGACTGGCGTCAGTGCACGGTGCAGACCATGCAGGGATCGAAGGAGCGAACCACATGCTGGACCGCGACCGGAGTGCTCTCGCCGTCCTCCACCGGCGTGCCCACCAGCGCCGCCTCCAGCGGCCCCGGAATGCCGGCGGCATCGCGCGGGCTGAAGTTCCAGGTGGTCGGGGCGATGATCTGGTAGCCAGCGATCCGTCCGTTCTCGATCCGCAGCCAGTGTCCGAGCGCGCCGCGCGCCGCCTCGACCAGGCCGACGCCGACAGCGCGCTGCGGCAGGCGGCCGGATACCATGAAGCCGGCGCCCGGCTCGATGGCGGCGACCAGGTGCTCCATCAGGATCTGGGTGCGGGCAATCTCCAGCAGGCGCGCCGCCACCCGCGCCAGAACGCCCCCCTGGTGCGCCAGATCGAGCGCCAGCGGATGGCCGTCAATCACCTGCCGCGCCAGCGCTCCCGTCTCCATCGGCTGCCCCGACAGGCGCGGCGCCTTGCACCAGCTATAGGCCTCCTCGCGCATGTCCTCGTCGGGAAGGGTCGCGCCGGCCAAGGGGTGCGCGGCGTCGCCCAGCATCCAGGCATGGCTGACATCCTCGATCACCGCGCTCGTATCGAGCGGCCTCAAGCCGCCCTCCCAGACGCCGGGGCGGAACCCGTAGCCGCCCGCCAGCGGATAGGCGCCGAAGCTGAGATAGCGGCCGGCACCGCGCCCCAGCCCGGCAAGCTGCGTGTCGGCGGCGATCTCCAGGAACAGGCCGGCATCGCCGCCCGCCCAGCGCATCAGCTCGTCGGCGGAGGCAAGGTCCGCGAAAGCCTCGACATCAGCCCCGAACACCACCGTCTCCAGATAGCGGCGGAAGGCGCGCAGATGGGTTGCCAGCCGCACCTTGTCGCGGGGGCCGGGCGCGCGGGTGACCCCGCCCGGCTGGATCGCCAGCGTGTGCGGCCACTTGCCCGCCAGCATGCCGAGGATGTGCATCAGCCCGGCCCGCGCCTCGACCGCCGCCCGCTGGGCGCTGCCCTCCATCGCCGTGAAGCGGGAGACCGCCTGCCCGTGCCAGGGCCGCGCCGCATAGGCCGGGCGGGTGAAGTCCGGCATGAAGAACAGGTTGAAATGGGTCAGGTGGTCGCTGACATTCTCCACCGCATGGATCAGTTGCGCCACCAGCAGGCCCTGCGGCGAGGGGGCAAGGCCCATCGCGTCCGCCAGCGCCCGGGCGGCGGCGGCCGACTGGCTGATCGAACAGATGCCGCAGATCCGCGGCGTGATGGTGAGCGCATCGCGCGGGTCCTTGCCTTCGAGCATGCGTTCGAAGCCGCGATAGAGCGGCGCGTTGACGCGGGCGCTGCGCACGTGCCCGTCGGCCAGGTCGAGATGCACCTCAAGGTCCCCCTCAACCCGGTTGAAGGGACCGACAATCAGGCGTCCTTCGCTCATCTGCGCGGCTTGCGGATCGTCGGAGGAACCATGACACGGTCGGCGACCGCATTGCGGGCGATGCGCTGGGGCGTTGCCGCCTTGGACAGCGAGGCCAGCGCCATGAACCAGGCCTTGGGCATGTCGGAGGGCAGGCCGACAGGGATGCCGGCGATCTTCGGCGTCTCGGTGAAGGGGTGGCGCGGCTCCTCGAATTCCGGCGCGGTGCAGGCGATGCAGGGATAGCCGCCGCGCGTGCAGGAGCCCTCCCCGTTCCACGGCCGGATGTTGCAGTCGCCGACCGCCTGGGTACCGACGCAGCCCAGATGCTCCATCATGCAGCCGATCTCGGACAGCTCCCGCGCGCTCGCCTTGTACTCGTAGAACTCGTTCTTCGGGCAGCCGTGATGAACCAGATGGTCGGCATAGAATCTCGGCCGGCCGAGCGAGTCCATGTCGCCGGCGCCGAAGACGCCCGCCTTCAGCAGCAGCAAGGTCTCGCTGACCCAGTCCGGATGGGTCGGACAGCCGGCGACGTTGATCACCGGAAGGCCGAGCCGGCCCCGGAAATCCGGCGCCAGGATGCCGCCGGCATGGGCGCCCTCGTATTGCAGGCCGGCCGCGTCGGAGGGGTTGCCGCCGGCAGAGGTGATGCCGCCATAGGCCGCGCAGGAGCCGACGGCGACGACGTGACCGGCAAGCGGGGCGAGCTGGCGCACCCAGTCGAGCATGGAGACGCCCGTGCCCGAGAGCATCTGGTAGCGGCCGGTGCCGCGCGGCCCGCGCGCGATGGCCCCTTCCACGCAGAGGATGTCGAGCGCCAGGCGCCCCTCGACGATATCGCCGAGCAGCGACCTCACTTCGGCGCCCGTCTCCAGGCTGAGCGCGGGATGCCACAGCACCCGCAGGCCCGCGTCGGACAGCAGCTCGAAGACGTTGGGATTTTCCGCGCAGAGCAGCGACATGGTGCAGCCGCCGCATCCCGCACTTTGCAGCCAAAGGAGGTTCATCGCCCGCCTTCCTCCGCCGGGGTCAGATCGAGTTGAAAACAGGCGCCGCGGCTCGCCGGACACAGGCGCAGGCGACCGCCATGCTCTTCGGCGATCTTGTGGCTGATCGACAGGCCGAGCCCGGTGCCGCTGCCGACCGGCTTGGTGGTGAAGAACGGGTCGAAGATCTCGTGCTGCAGGCTCGCCGGCACGCCCGCGCCGTTGTCGCTGACGCTGACCCTGGCGTAGCCGTCGACCAGTTCGTGGCGGATCTCGATCCGCGCGTCCGCCTGCCCCTCCAGCGCGTCGACCGCGTTCTGGACGAGGTTCATGATCACCTGCTGGATGTGCCCCGGCCGGCCGACGGCCATCAGCCGTTCCCGGCCGGAGACCGCCACCGCGACCGGCCGGCGGGCACCGCGCAACACCCAGTTCGCGGCGACCGCCGTCGTCTCGACCAGGTCGAACGGCACCATCTCGCCCGCGCCGTCGGCGGACAGGCGCCGCAGGTCCTCGACGATGTCGCGCACCCGCTCGGCCCCCTCGCGCGCGCCCTGCACCGCCTCGCGCAGGTTGCGCACCTCGCGGTCGAGCCGCAATTGCTCGCGCAAGCCGACGAGTTCCTCGCGCCCCGCCCCTTCCTGGACCCGCTGGAAATAGGTCTCGAACTTGCCGGTGTAGCGCTCCAGCGCATGGGCGTTGGCATAGACGAAACTGATCGGATTGTTGAGCTCGTGGGCGACGCCGGCGAGCAGGCGGCCGAGCGAGGCGAGCTTCTCGTTGCGCACCAGTTGCGCCTGGGCGGCTTTCAGCTCGTCATGGCTGCGGGCCAGCGCCGAATAGGCCTGCCGGAGCTCGCCGACGGAGCGGCCGGACAGGACGAGACCGGCGAGCCGGCCGCGCTCGTCGAGACGCGGAGCGAGGTTCAGCTCCAGCGGCATCGCGCCGGCCTCAGCCACCAGATGCGCCTCGATGGTCTCCGGCTGGCGGGTCTGCATCACCCGCGTCATCGCGCCGGCCAGCGCCGCCTGTTCGTCCCGCGCGAAGAGGCTGGCCACCGGACGCCCGGTCACCTGGTCGTGCTCGACGCCGAGATGGCGCAACAAGGAGGCCGAGGTCTCCTCGATGTCGCCGTTGCGATCGAGGATGATCAGCACGTCGGACACGGAGGCGAGGATCGAGGCCAGGAACCGGCGCATCGCCTCCAGCTCGGCGTTCTGCCGCTCCAGCCGTTCCTGATACTCGACAAGGTCGGCATAGGTCCGGTCGACGGCGGACAGCACCTCCATCCAGACCTCGTCGCTGAGCGCGTTCGGGCGCTGCGCCGGATCAAGTGATATCTGCTGGGCCATCGTTTCCTCCAGGCGGCACCTTACCCCTCCGGCGCGGTCGTGGAAATGGGCACCGTGCGCCGCTCCCGTCAGCCGTCATCCGAAAGCCCGTGGACAGCCGGCAGATAGGTGCCCTTCAGCCCGAGCACGGCCTCGGCGACGGATTTCGCTGCGGGCCGGAGCGGATATTCCGCCCGGTGCACCAGGAACCAGTGGCGCAGGATCGGCAGTTGCGGCGCCGCCAGCATGACCAGTTGCCCGTGGCGCAATTCCTCCGTGACGGTGTGCAGCGACAGGAACGCAAGCCCCAGCCCCGCCATCACCGATTGCTTGATGGTCTCGTTGGAGCCCATCTCCACCAGGCGGAACACCTGCCCGTCGCCCAGCCGGTCGAGATAGCGCGTCATCAGGATGCGGGTTCCCGACCCCGGCTCGCGGGAGATCAGCGTCTCGCCGAGGAGATCTGCGGCGGACAGGGCCGGGCGTCCGGCAAGCGGATGGTCCGGCGGCGCGATCAACCCATGCGGATGCTCGCCGAGCGCCGACGCCTCGACCAGCGGCTGGCGCGGCGGGCGCCCCATGATGGCGAGATCGACCGCCCGGTTCTCCAGGTCGCGGATCACCTGGTCGCGGTTGCCGACGCGCAGCACCAGCTCGATGTTGGGGATCAGCGTGTGCAGGGTCTTGACCAGCCGCGGCGCGAAATACTTGCCCGTCGAGACGACCCCGAGCGTCACCCGCCCGGCCAGCCCCTCCGACAGGGCGCGAATCTCCTGCGCCGCCTGCGTCAGCGCCGTATCGATCCGCACATGGGCTTCCAGCAACACCCGCCCCTCTTCCGTCAGGCTCGATCCGGCGGCGTCTGAACTGCGCTGCAGCAAGGCAAGGCCAAAGGCCTGTTCCAGCGCCTTGAGCTGGCTGTGCACCGCCGGCGGGGTCAGGCCGAGCGCGGCGCCGGCCGCCGCCATGCTGCCGTGGCGATCGACGGCAGCCAGCGCCCGCAACTGCTTCAGCGTCACCGCGTCCAGATGGTACATTCAAAAAATCCTTCTCCGAAATAAGAATTATTAAATTTTCACGAAAGACCCGGCAAGGCAAGACTGCACGACCAAGGCAGCATATCTGGGAGGAAACGATGCGGCCCGAGGAGCAGATCCTGCCGACACTCGCCGTGTCGGCGGCCTTGCAGGACGTGCTGGAGCGTCTTTGCCGCACCGGCGCGGCCCTGTCCCGCCTCATCGCGGCCGGAGACGCGGCCCGCGATCTCGGCTCGAATTCCGGCGAGGAGAACGCCGGCGGCGACCGGCAGAAGCTGCTCGACGTGATCGCCGACGAGGCCTTCATCGACGCCTTGCGCGGCTCCGCCATCCGCTACCTCGCCTCGGAAGAGCAGGAGGACATCCTGGAGATGTCGGACGGCGGCAGCCTGGCGCTCGCCATCGACCCCCTGGACGGTTCGTCGAACATCGACGTCAACGTCTCGATCGGGACGATCTTCTCGATCTATCCCGCCGAGGGCAGCGCCGAGGCGAGCTTCCTGCGCCCGGCAAACGAGCAGATCGCCGCCGGCTACATCATCTACGGCCCGCAGACCCTGCTGGTCGTCACCCATGGCGAGGGCGTGCTGAAGTTCACGCTCGACCGGGAGCGGGGCTGCTTCCGTCCGGCCGCCGCGAAGATGACGATCCCGCCCCGGACCAGCGAATACGCCATCAACGCCTCGAACTACCATCACTGGGACGCGCCGATCCGGGCCTTCATCGACGACATGGTGACCGGCGCCCTCAGCCGCAACGGCCAGGGCTTCAACATGCGCTGGGTCGCCTCGCTGGTGGCCGAGGCGCATCGCATCCTCACCCGGGGCGGGGTGTTTCTCTACCCGGCCGACCGGCGCAAGGGCTACGAGAAGGGCCGGCTGCGCTTCCTCTACGAATGCGCGCCGATCGCCTTTCTGGTCACCCAGGCCGGCGGCAGCGCCACCGACGGCATCGACGACCTGATGCGGCAGTCGGCCGCCGGCCTGCATGCCCGCACCCCCTTCGTTTTCGGCAGCGCGGAGAAGATCGCCCGCGTCACCGCCTATCACGACCTTGCCGAGGCGGGCGATGCCGCCCTGTTCGGCAAGCGCGGCCTGTTCCGGAGCTGACCATCCATGAGCCAGAAGCATCCCATCATCTCGGTCACCGGTTCCTCGGGCGCCGGCACCTCGACGGTGAAGACCACCTTCGACCAGATCTTCCGCCGGGAAGGCATCACCGCGGTGTCGATCGAGGGCGACGCCTTTCACCGCTACAACCGCGCCGACATGCGCGCGGAACTGGAGCGCCGGGTCGCGGCGGGCGACTTCACCTTCTCCCACTTCTCGTTCGAGGCCAACGAGCTCAAGGAGCTGGAGAGCGTCTTCCGCGAGTATGGCGCGACCGGGCGCGGGCGCACCCGCACCTATGTCCATGACGAGATCGAGGCCGCGAAGACCGGCGTCGCGCCGGGCAACTTCACCGCCTGGGCGCCGTTCCAGGACGACAGCGACCTGCTGTTCTACGAGGGGCTGCACGGAGCCGTCGTCGCCGAGGATATCGACATCGCCCGCCATGCCGACCTGAAGATCGGCGTCGTGCCGGTGATCAACCTCGAATGGATCCAGAAGATCCACCGCGACCGCGCCCATCGGGGCTACTCGACCGAGGCGGTGACCGACACGATCCTGCGCCGCATGCATGCCTATGTGCACTGCATCTGCCCGCAGTTCACCCAGACCGACATCAACTTCCAGCGCGTGCCGGTGGTCGACACCTCGAACCCCTTCATCGCCCGCTGGATCCCGACGCCGGACGAGAGCCTCGTGGTCATCCGCTTCAAGAATCCGCGCGGCATCGACTTCCCCTACCTGACGACGATGATCCACGGCTCCTGGATGAGCCGGGCCAACTCGATCGTCATTCCGGGCAACAAGATGGATCTCGCCATGCAGTTGATCCTGACGCCGCTGATCGAGCGGCTGATCCGCGACGCCAAGCGGGCCTGACCCGCCGGACGGCTGCCGCGCCCTTTTTTGAAAAGGACAGACGATGACGACCCAGCTTCTGCGGGCCGACGAACGGCTCATGGCCAATGCCCTGCGCGCCCTTGCCATGGACGCGGTCCAGGCGGCCGGCTCCGGCCATCCCGGCATGCCGATGGGCATGGCGGATGTCGCGACGGTGCTCTTCAACCGCTTCATCACCCTCGATCCGGCGGCCGCCGACTGGCCGAACCGCGACCGCTTCGTGCTGTCGGCCGGGCACGGGTCGATGCTGCTCTACGCGATCAACCATCTGCTCGGCTATCCGGACATGGGGATGGACCAGATCCGCGCCTTCCGGCAGCTCGGAAGCCGCACCGCCGGCCATCCGGAATACGGCCATGCCCTCGGCGTCGAGGTCACCACCGGCCCGCTCGGCCAGGGGCTTGCCACCGCCGTCGGAATGGCCCTGGGCGAGCGGATGGGTGCCGCCCGCTTTCCTGATCTCGTCGACCACTGGACCTATGTGATCGCCGGCGACGGCTGCCTGATGGAAGGGATCAGCCACGAGGCGATCGACATGGCCGGCCATCTGCGGCTCGGCCGGCTCGTGGTGCTGTGGGACGACAACCGCATCACCATCGACGGCGACACCGACCTCTCCACCTCCACCGACCAGGGCGCCCGCTTCGCCGCCGCCGGCTGGCACGTGGTCCGCTGCGACGGACACGACCGGGAGGATATCGCGCGCGCCATCGAGGCGGCCCGCGCCGACCCGCGCCCCAGCCTCGTCTGCTGCCGGACCGTCATCGGCTACGGCGCGCCCAACAAGCAGGGCAGCCACGACGTGCACGGCGCCCCGCTCGGGCCGGACGAGATCGCCGCGGCGCGCCAGGCGCTCGACTGGCCGCACGCGCCCTTCGAGATCCCCGCCCATGTCTACTCGGCCTGGGGCGGGATCGCGGCGCGGGGCGCCGATGCCCATGCCGACTGGCGCGGCCGGCTGGCCGGTTCGCCGAACCGCGACGCCTTCGCCGCAGCCCTTGCGCGGGACACCGGCGCCCTTGCGGCGGCGATGCGGGAGCACAAGCAGCGGCTGCTCGACGAGCGGCCGGCGGTGGCGACGCGCAAGGCCAGCGAGATGGCCCTTCAGGTCGTCGTCGACGCGCTGCCCTTTGCGGTCGGCGGCTCGGCCGATCTGACCGGCTCCAACCTGACCCGGCCGAAAGGCATGGCCGCCATCCGGCCCGGCGACTATGCCGGCCGCTACATCCATTACGGCATCCGCGAGCACGGCATGGCCGCCGCCATGAACGGTCTCGCGCTGCACGGCTTGGTGCGTCCCTATGGCGGCACCTTCCTTGCCTTTGCCGACTATGCCCGGCCGTCGATCCGTCTCGCCGCGCTGATGGGCGTGCCGGTCATCCATGTCATGACGCACGACTCCATCGGCCTTGGCGAAGACGGGCCGACCCATCAGCCGGTCGAGCATCTCGCGAGCCTTCGCGCCATTCCGGATCTTCTGGTCCTGCGGCCCTGCGATGCGGTGGAGACCGCCGAGGCCTGGGAGATCGCGCTCGCCCAGACGCGGCGGCCGAGCCTGCTGGTGCTGTCGCGCCAGGGGCTGCCGCTGCAGCGCGACAGCGCGGCGGTCAATGCCAGCGCGCGCGGCGCCTATCTGCTGCGTGCGCCGGTGCGGCGCGACGTGACGCTGATCGCCACCGGCTCGGAGGTGGAGATCGCGGTCGGCGCCGCGGACCAGCTTGCCGCGGCGGGCCTCGCCGCCGCCGTCGTGTCAGCCCCCTGTTTCGAGCTCTTCGCCGCGCAGGACCCCGCCTATCGCGCCGAGGTGCTCGGCGAGGCGCCGCGCGTCGGCATCGAGGCTGCGCTCCGCCAGAGCTGGGATGGAACCATGCTGCGGCCGGGCGACGCCTTTATCGGCATGAGCGGGTTCGGCGCCTCGGCCCCGGCCGCCCGGCTCTACGAGCATTTCAACATCACCGTGCCGTCCGTCGTCGCGGCCGCGCGGCAGCTTGGGAGGGGATGAGATGAGCGCAAGGACTGCAACCGCCGGGCTCGGCCGCGCCGGATCGGCATGTCGGCCCTTCGGGCCGCGCCTGCCGGGGAGGCGGCCGTGACCATCGCCGCGATCACCGAGGCCGATGTGGCCGGCCGGCGGCTCGTGGTGCGGGCCGATCTCAACGTGCCGATGGCCGGCGGGCGGGTCAGCGATGCGACACGCCTCACCCGCTTCGCCGACGGAATGCGGCCCCTCTTGGCTCGTGGCGCGGCGCTGGTCGTGCTGTCGCATCTCGGCCGGCCCACGGGCCGCGACGCGAGCGCGTCGCTGGCTCCGCTTGCCGGCGATCTTGCGGCGGCGCTCGGATGCGCCGTCGACTTCACGACGCTCGACGAGGCGGGCAAGGCCGCGGCCCGGCTGCGCCCGGGCGAGGCGCTGCTGGTGGAGAACATCCGCTTCGAGGAGGGCGAGGCGCGCAACGATCCGGTGCTGGCGGCGCGTCTTGCCGCGCTCGGGGATCTTTATGTCAACGACGCCTTTTCCTGCGCCCACCGCGCCCATGCCAGCACGGCGGCGATCGCCGGACTGCTGCCGGCCTTCGCCGGGCCGCTGATGATGGAGGAGCTCGCCGCGCTCGCCGCCGCGCTCGAGGCGCCGGCGCGTCCCTCTGTCGCCATCGTCGGCGGGGCGAAGGTGTCGAGCAAGATCGCGGTGCTGAAACACCTCGTCACCCGCCTCGACCATGTGATCGTCGGCGGCGGCATGGCCAACACCTTCCTGTTCGCCGGCGGCATGCCGATGGGCCGGTCGCTGCACGAGCCCGACCAGACCGGCACCGTCGAGGAGATCCTCGCCCTCGCCGAGGCGCATGGCTGCCGCGTCCACCTGCCGCTGGATCTGGTGGTGGCGCGCGAGTTCCGGGCCCATGCGCCGACGGAGACCGTGCCGGCGGACGCCTGTCCCGCCGATGCGATGATCCTCGATGCCGGCCCCAAGGCCTTCGCCGCCTTCAGCCGGGTGCTCGATACCGCGCGCACCATCTTGTGGAACGGCCCGCTCGGCGCCTTCGAGATCGAGCCCTTCGACCGGGCGACCCTGGCGCTCGCCCGCCTCGCCGCCGGCCTCACCGAAGCCGGGCAGGCAGTGACCGTGGCGGGCGGCGGCGACACGGTCGCCGCGCTCAACGCGGCCGGGGTCGCGGAGAGCTTCACCTATGTCTCCGCCGCCGGCGGAGCCTTTCTGGAGTGGCTGGAAGGGCGCCCGCTTCCGGGCGTCCAGGCCTTGCTGCGCGCCGATGCGGCGGCTTGACGGGAGGACGACATGGCACTGATCACCCTGAGGCAGCTCCTCGACCATGCGGCAGAGCATGGCTACGGCGTGCCCGCCTTCAACATCAACAATATGGAGCAGGGGCTGGCGATCATGGAGGCGGCGCAGGCCGTCGACGCGCCGGTGATCCTGCAGGCCAGCCGGGGCGCCCGCGGCTATGCCCGCGACATCATGCTGGCCCGCATGGTCGAGGCGCTCGCCGCGCTCTATCCCGACATTCCCCTGTGCCTGCACCAGGACCACGGCAATGACGAGGCAACCTGCCTGTCGGCGATCCGCCACGGCTTCACCTCGGTGATGATGGACGGCAGCCTGATGGCCGATGCCAAAACGCCGGCGTCCTACGACTACAACCTCGCCATCACCGCCAGGGTGGCGGCGATGGCGCATGCGGTCGGCGCCAGCGTGGAGGGCGAGCTCGGCGTGCTCGGCAGCCTGGAGACCGGCGAGAGCGAGGCGGAGGACGGGCATGGCGCGGAGGGCAAGCTCGACCATTCGCAGCTCCTGACCGACCCGGACCAGGCGGTCGATTTCGTCGCCCGCACCGGCGTCGACGCGCTCGCCATCGCCTGCGGCACCTCGCATGGCGCCTACAAGTTCACGCGCAAGCCCGACGGCGACATCCTCGCCATGGACGTGATCGAGAAGATCCACGCGCTGCTGCCGGACACGCATCTCGTCATGCACGGCTCCAGCTCCGTGCCGCAGGAGATCCAGGACATCATCAACGCCCATGGCGGCGAGATGCCCCAGACCTTCGGCGTGCCGGTGGAGGAGATCGTCCGCGGCATCCGCCACGGGGTGCGCAAGGTCAATATCGACACCGACTGCCGCATGGCGATGACCGCCGAGTTCCGCCGCGTCGCGGTGACGAACCCGCGCGAATTCGACCCGCGCAAGTTCCTCAAGCCGGCGATGGACGCGATGCGCGACCTGTGCCGTTCCCGTTTCGAGGCCTTCGGCACCGCCGGCCATGCCTCGAGCATCAAGGTCGTACCCATGGACGACATGGCCCGGCGCTACGCCTCCGGCGCGCTCGATCCACGGCGTTCCGCCAGCAAGGCAGCATGAAGGAGCAGATGATGGCCGACGACAGCAAGACCCGGATTACCGACACCTCGAAGCGCTACAAGGCCGGCGTCCTGAAATACGCCCAGATGGGCTATTGGGACGGCGACTACGAGCCGAAGGAAACCGACCTCCTCGCCCTGTTCCGCATCACCCCGCAGGAGGGCGTCGACCCGATCGAGGCGGCGGCGGCGGTGGCCGGCGAAAGCTCCACCGCCACCTGGACCGTGGTGTGGACCGACCGGCTGACGGCCTGCGACCAGTACCGGGCCAAGGCCTACAGGGTCGACCCGGTGCCGGGCACGCCCGGACAGTATTTCTGCTATGTCGCCTACGACCTGATCCTGTTCGAGGAAGGCTCGATCGCCAACCTGACGGCCTCGATCATCGGCAACGTGTTCTCGTTCAAGCCGCTGAAGGCGGCGCGGCTGGAGGACATGCGGCTGCCCGTCGCCTATGTGAAGACGTTCCGCGGGCCGCCGACCGGCATCGTCGTGGAGCGCGAGCGGCTCGACAAGTTCGGCAAGCCGCTGCTCGGCGCCACCACCAAGCCGAAGCTCGGGCTGTCGGGCAAGAATTACGGCCGGGTCGTCTACGAGGGCCTGAAGGGCGGCCTCGACTTCATGAAGGACGACGAGAACATCAACTCGCAGCCCTTCATGCATTGGCGCGACCGCTTTCTCTATGTGATGGAGGCGGTCAACAAGGCCAGCGCCGAGACCGGCGAGGTGAAGGGGCACTATCTCAACATCACCGCCGGCACGATGGAGGAAATGTACCGCCGGGCGGAGTTCGCCAAGCAGCTCGGCAGCGTCATCGTCATGGTCGACCTGATCGTCGGCTGGACGGCGATCCAGTCGATCTCGGAATGGTGCCGGCAGAACGACATGATCCTGCACATGCACCGGGCCGGCCACGGCACCTACACGCGGCAGAAGAACCACGGCATCTCGTTCCGCGTCATCGCCAAGTGGCTGCGGCTCGCCGGTGTCGACCACCTGCACACCGGCACCGCCGTCGGCAAGCTGGAGGGCGACCCGATGACGGTGCAGGGCTACTACAATGTCTGCCGCGAGACCCGTAACGAGGTCGACCTGCCGCGCGGCCTGTTCTTCGAGCAGGACTGGGCGGATCTGAAGAAGGTGATGCCGGTGGCCTCGGGCGGCATCCATGCCGGCCAGATGCACCAGCTTCTCTCGCTGTTCGGCGACGACGTGGTGCTGCAGTTCGGCGGCGGCACCATCGGCCATCCGATGGGCATCCAGGCCGGCGCCACCGCCAACCGCGTCGCGCTGGAGGCCATGGTGCTCGCCCGCAACGAGGGCCGCAACATCGATGTCGAGGGGCCCGAGATCCTGCGCGCGGCGGCGAAATGGTGCAAGCCGCTGGAAGCCGCCCTCGATACCTGGGGCAACATCACCTTCAACTACACCTCGACCGACACGTCGGACTTCGTCCCGACGCCCGCGGTCGCCGTCTGAGGAGCAAGACCATGCGCATCACCCAGGGCTGCTTTTCCTTCCTGCCCGACCTGACCGACGAGCAGATCGCCGCACAGGTCGACTACTGCCTGTCGCGCGGCTGGGCGATCGGGCTCGAATACACCGACGATCCCCATCCCCGGAACACCTACTGGAACATGTGGGGCAACCCGATGTTCGACCTGCGCGACGCCAAGGGCGTGATGATGGAGCTTGAGGCGTGCCGCAAGGCGCATCCGCAGACCTACATCCGCATCAATGCCTTCGACAGCACGCGCGGTTTCGAGACGGTGACCATGAGCTTCATCGTCAACCGGCCCGATGAGGAACCGACCTTCGTCATGCGCCGGACCGAGGCCGACAGCCGCGCGATCCGCTACACCCATGACGTGATCCGCTGACCTCCCAAGCGCAAGACCGGCAGGGGACGGCCCACCGCCGCCCCCTGCCCCGTTTCAAAAAGGTTCAGCCAGGAGGAATTGTCCGATGGATGCCGACACCGCCCCGCCGCCCGCGACGGTCGACCTGCGCGGGGAGTTCGAAAGTTCCGGCGTGAAGGAGCTGCTCGACGAGCTCGACCGCGACATGATCGGCCTGCGGCCGGTGAAGCAGCGCATTCGCGAGACGGCCGCTCTCCTCCTGGTCGAGCGGGCGCGCCGCTCGCTCGGGCTCAGCCACGAGACGCCGACCCTGCACATGTCCTTCACCGGCAATCCGGGCACCGGCAAGACCACCGTCGCGCTGAAGATGGCCGGCCTGCTGAAGCGGCTCGGCTATGTCCGCAAGGGGCATCTCGTCAGCGTCACCCGCGACGATCTGGTCGGTCAGTATATCGGCCATACCGCGCCGAAGACCCGCGAGGTGCTGAAGCGGGCCATGGGCGGCGTGCTGTTCATCGACGAGGCCTATTACCTCTACCGGCCCGACAACGAGCGCGACTACGGCCAGGAGGCGATCGAGATCCTGCTTCAGGTGATGGAGAACAACCGCGACGACCTGGTGGTGATCCTCGCCGGCTATGCCGACCGCATGGACCGGTTCTTCGGCTCCAATCCCGGCTTCCGCTCGCGCATCGCCCACCACATCGACTTTCCCGACTATACCGACGAGGAACTGCAGCGCATCGCCCGGCACATGATGGCCGAGCAGAATTACCGGCTGTCGGAGGCGGCGGACGCGG
The DNA here is from genome assembly GCF_900185735.1 of Stappia sp. P2PMeth1. Classification (NCBI taxonomy): domain Bacteria; kingdom Pseudomonadati; phylum Pseudomonadota; class Alphaproteobacteria; order Hyphomicrobiales; family Stappiaceae; genus Stappia; species Stappia sp. P2PMeth1. The sequence goes on from NZ_FYAW01000014.1 coordinate 68,638, forward strand.
CGCTCGCCGACTATATCCGCCTGCGCCGGACCCAGCCGCATTTCGCCAATGCCCGCTCCATCCGCAACGCCTTCGACCGGGCGCGGCTGCGCCAGGCCAACCGGCTGTTCGACGGCGCCGACGGGCCGCTCGACGCGCAGACGCTCAGCCTGATCGAGGAGAGCGACATCCGCGCCAGCCGGGTGTTCCGGGGCGGCCTCGACATCGCGCCAGTGGGCCAGGCCGGCGAGGGAGCGCAACCATGAGCTTCGACCGCCGCATCAGGATCGCGCCGTCGATCCTCTCCGCCGACTTCGCCAATTTCGGCGCCGAGTGCCGCGCCATCGAAGCGCAGGGCTGCGACTGGGTCCATGTCGACGTGATGGACGGGCATTTCGTGCCCAACATCACCTTCGGCCCCGCCACGGTGCGGGCCCTGCGCCAGCATGTCGGCGGCACCCTCGACGTGCATCTGATGATCGCCCCGGTCGATGCTTATCTGGCCGACTTCGCCGAGGCCGGCGCCGACATCCTCACCGCCCATGTCGAGGCCGGCCCCCATATCCACCGGACGCTGCAGGCGATCCGCGGCCATGGGGTGCGGGCCGGGCTCGCGCTCAATCCCGGCACGCCGGCGGAGGCGGCCGCGCCGCTGCTCGACATGGTCGACCTCGTCTGCGTGATGACGGTCAATCCGGGCTTCGGCGGACAGGAGTTCCTCCACTCCCAGGTGGAGAAGGTGCGCAGCCTGCGCCGCCTGATCGGCGACCGCCCGATCCATATCGAGGTCGACGGCGGCGTTACCCGGCAGACGGCTCCCCTCGTCGCCGCCGCCGGCGCGGATGTGCTGGTCGCCGGCTCCGCCGTCTTCAAGGGCGGTTCGGTCGAGCGGCCCGAGGTCTATGGCGCCAATATCCGCGCCATCCGCGACGCCGCGACGGCAGCCCTTGCCGAGGCGGCAGGATGAGCGATGGCATGGGTGGGGGCCGGCCGGGTCCAGCGGCGCTGATCTTCGATGTCGACGGCACGCTGGCGGAGACCGAAGAGCTGCACCGGGCCGCCTTCAACGCCGTCTTCGCCGCCCATGGGCTCGGCTGGCACTGGGACAGGGCGACCTATGGCGCGCTCCTCGCCGTCACCGGCGGCAAGGAGCGCATCCGCGCCTATCGCGACCGCCACGCCTTCGCCCTGCCGCGCGAGACCGACATCGCCGGCCTTCACGCCGACAAGACCCGTCGCTACGGCCGGATGGTCGCGGAGGGCGCGCTGCGCGCCCGGCCCGGCGTCCTCTCGCTGGTCGCCGAGGCACGCGGCCACGGCCTCCGGCTCGCCGTCGCCACCACCACCAGCCCGGACAATGTCGAGGCCCTGTGCCGGGCCCTGTGGCAGCGGCCGGCGGGCGAGGTCTTCGACGTGATCGCCGCCGGCGACGAGGTCGGCGCCAAGAAGCCTGCGCCCGATGTCTACCTGCTGGCGCTGGCGCGGCTCGGCATTGCCAGCGAAGCGGCCCTTGCCTTCGAGGACAGCGCGGTCGGCCTTGCCTCCGCGCGCGCCGCCGGCCTCAAGGTCGTCGCCTGCCCGAGCCTCTACATGAGCGGCGGCGACTTCGCCGGCGCCTGGTGGCTCACCCCGAGCCTCGCCGGCGCCTGGCGGCACATCGCCGCCAGCTTCTGAGCCGGGCGGGCACGACCGGGCGCGTTCGGGCGCGGCATTGACATTCCCGCCGCAACGTCCGATGCAGCGGGATCGCAACCGGGGCGCGTTGCCGCCTTGCAATTGACCCGATCGGCCGACACCCTCGCCGCCCGCGCGATTAGCGCCCCGCTCACCTCAACGCCTGGAGCCGCAATTGGGATCTTCTTCGGACAAGCTGCGCATTGCCGTGCTCTTCGGCGGACGGTCGGCGGAACATGACGTGTCGATCCTGTCGGCCACCAACGTCATGGGCGCGCTCGACGCGGCAAGATACGATCCGGTGCCGATCTTCGTCACGCGCGAGGGGCTGTGGCTGCTGAGCCGCTTCGAGAATGGCGCCCTGGCGCGGCCCGAGCGGGGCACCCAGGCGAGCCTCGTTCCCGGCGGGCGCGGGCGGATGCTGGCCCTGCCCGAGGATGGCACCGCCTTCGACCTCCCGCGCATCGACATTCTGTTCCCGGTGCTGCACGGGCTGCACGGCGAGGACGGTTCGGTGCAGGGGTTTGCGGAGGTCGCCGGCGTGCCGCTGGTCGGCTGCGGCATTCTCGGCTCGGCGACCGCGCTCGACAAGGACATCGCCAAGCGGCTGTTCCGCGAGGCCGGGCTGCCGGCCGCCCGCGCGCTCACCCTCCAGCCTGGCGCCGTTCCCGCCTTCGCGGAGGTCGTGGAGGCCCTCGGCCTTCCCGTCTTCGTCAAGCCGGCGCGCCAAGGCTCGTCCGTCGGCGTCAGCAAGGTCGCGACCGAGGCCGATTACGACGCTGCGCTGGCCGAAGGCTTCCGCCACGACCGCACGCTGCTCGCCGAGGAATTCATCGCCGGGCGCGAGATCGAATGCGCCGTGCTGGAACAGCCCGACGGCACGTTGTTCGTCTCGCGGCCGGGCGAGATCGTGCCGGCGCAGAGCCACGGCTTCTACAGCTACGATGCCAAATATATCGACGAGGACGGCGCGGCCCTGAAGGTGCCGGCGGAGCTTCCCGCCGCCGTCGAGACCGAGATGCGCGAGATGGCGGCGCGCGCCTTCCGCGCGCTCGGCTGCGACGGCATGGCCCGTGCCGACTTCTTCGTCACCGCCGACATGCGGATCCTCGTCAACGAGCTCAACACCATTCCCGGCTTCACCGATATCAGCATGTATTCCAAGGTGATGGCCGCAAGCGGCATAACCTATCCGGAGCTGATCGACCGGCTGGTGGCGCAGGGGCTGGCCCGCGCCGGCCGGTAGGGTCCGCGCCCCACCGGCCGCGCGTTTGCAGGCAGCGCCTTGCTCAGGCCCGCACGAAATGCTCCTGCGGCATCACCACATGCCGGTCGAGGAACTTCTCCATGTGAACGACCGTCGCATCCGCGTCGCTCAGCACCACGGCGAGTTCGCCCGGTCCCTCGCGCCGGGCGACCGGGGCCGGCAGCGGGCCGGACCGGCTTTCCAGCGTCGGCTCGATCGAATAGTGGCAGCCGGCCAGGGTGCAGAACGGGACGCCCTTGTAGGTGCCGGCCACCGTCATGTGAACGTGGCCGGAAATCACCTGGCGGATGTCCGGATGCGAGGCGACGATCCCGGCGAACTCGGCGCAGTCCCGCAGGATGATGAAGTCGTTCTGGGTATGGAACCTGGTGATGTTGTGATGCAGGACGATGATCACCGGCCGGTCGCCGGCCTCGTCGAGGCGGGCCTGCAGCCAGTCGAGCTGCGTGCGTTCGAGCAGGCCGCTGCCGCCGGCCGCCGGGTCGGACGAATCCAGGACGATGACGCGGTGGCCCTTGATGTCGATGACATGGTCGACATTGCCGGTCTCGCTGGCATGATCGGCGCCGAAATGCTGCAGGAAGGTCGGCCGGTGGTCGTGGTTGCCGAGCGTCAGGTAGCGCGGCAGCGTCAGCCGTTCGACCGCCGCCTCGAAACGGGCATAGGCCTCGGGCTCGCCGCGATCGGCAAGGTCGCCGGCGAAGACGACGAAATCCGCGTCGGCATGGGTCTCGTTGACGAAGTCGATGGCGGCGTTCAGGCGGCTGGTGGTCTCCAGCCCGTTCGACAGGCGCCCCGCCGGAACGATGTGAATGTCGGCGAGCACGATGAATTTCAACATGGAATTGCCTCTATCTAAGGGCCGCGAGCGGGCCGGCAAGCGGCAGGGAGATCAGCATCGCGCCGGCGATCAGGTCCGGTGCGACGAGGTGGCCCAGCCGCAGGAAGTCGGGGGTGGGGTGTTTCAGGTCGGGGATCTGCACGGTGGTCATGCCGGCCGCCATGGCGGCGCGCACGCCGTTTTCGGAATCCTCGAAGGCGGCGCAGCGCTCCGGCCGGGCGCCGAGACGCGCGGCGGCTTCGAGATAGATGTCGGGGGCGGGCTTGCCGCGAGGCACTTGGTCGCCGCCGACGACGATGTCGAAATGCCGGCCGATGCCGGCCGCCGCCAGATGCCGCAGCGCCGTCTCGGTGCGCGTCGAAGTGGCGATGGCGAAGGGGATCCCGGCGCCGGCCAGGCCCTCCAGCAGATCGTCGGCGCCGGGCTTGACCGGAATGCCGGCGCTCAGCAGATCGGCGAAGGCCTGCTGCCAGTGCCGGTCGAACAGGCCGGCATCGGCGATCCCGGCAAGGCCCTCGGCCAGCCGCGCCGATCCGGCGGCGTGGTTGAGGCCGACCAGGCTCAGGAACAGCTCCTCGTCGACGTCCAGCCGGAAGCTCCGGCAGGTCTCGACATAGGCCGCGCGGGACAGCCGCTCGGTGTCGAGCAGCAGGCCGTCCATGTCGAAGACGACGGCGGCGATCGGCGCGGCGCTCATCCCTTGACGCCCGTCATGGTGATGCCGCGGATGAAGTGGCGCCGCGCCAGCAGGAAGGCGATAACCATCGGCGCGGTGACCACGGTGGCCGAGGCGAAGGTCTTGCCGTAGTCGGTGTAGAACTCCTGCTGGTACTGCATCATCGACAAGGTGGCGGTCATCTTGTCCTGGCTCTGCACCACGATCAGCGGCCAGTAGAGATCGTTCCAGTGCGCCACGAAGGAGAACACCGAGAAGGCGGCGATGGCCGGCACGGCGCTCGGCAGGATCAGGCGCAGGACGATCTCCATCTCGCTGAACCCGTCGATCCGCGCCGCCTGGATGATGCTGTCGGGAAAGGTGCGGAAGAACTGGCGGAACAGGAAGATGGCGAAGACGGAGATGAAGAAGGGAAACATCATCGCCACATGGGTGTCGAGAAGCCCGACCTTGACGATGCCGATATAGATCGGGATCGAGGTGACGTTGATGGGAATGGTCAGCGAGGCGACCACCGTGCCGAACAGGATGGTGCTGCCGCGGAACTTCAGCTTCGCCAGGGCATAGGCCGCCGGGATCGCGGTCACAAGTTGCACCACCAGGATGCCGACGCAGACGATCAGGCTGTTCAGCAGGAACCGCGGATAGGGCTGGTCGAACAGGACGCTGTAGTAGTTGCCGAGGCCGGCGAAGGTCTTGGGGATGATCGTGAAGACCGGGGCGAAGACCTCGCTGGTCGGCTTCAGGCTGGACGACACCATCCAGATGAAGGGGAAGACCATGATCCACGCACCCAGCAACAGCAGGGCGGTGACGATCACGGCGCCAAGGGAGCGGGGGCGAACCGCCCGCCACAGCGCCGGCAGGTCGAGGCGTTGCGGTCGGGAAGGCCCGTCTTGGAGAAAGGGGGTCACGCGCATACCTCAGTAGTGGACCCGGCGGTCGACGACGACGGCCTGGATGATCGCGAAGACGAGGATGAGAAGCAGGAACACCAGCGACAGGGCGGCGGAATAGCCCATGTTGAAATATTCGAACCCTTCCAGGAAGGCGAGGTAGAGATAGACCTCGCTCGCCTTGTCCGGTCCGCCGCGGGTGACGATGGCGACCACGTCGAAGAGCTTGAAGGCGGTGATGGAGGTGGTGATGGCGACGAACATCGCCGTCGGCCCGAGCATCGGCCAGGTGACCTTGAAGAACCGGTCGAGCGGGTGGTCGGCCCCATCGATCGCGGCGGCTTCGTAGAGGTTCTTCGGGATCGCCGTCAGGCCCGCCAGGAACAGCACCATGTTGAAGCCGATGGTGCTCCACAGCGAGATCAGCGCCAGCGAGAACAGCACCAGGTCCTGGCTGCCGAGGAAGTTCAGCGGCGGCAGGCCGAGCGCGGCGATGACCCCGTTGATCACCCCCTGCCGGCTGTCGAGCAGCGCCGCCCAGACCAGCGCCATGGCGGCAAGGGTCGAGGTCACCGGCAGGAAGTAGAGCACTTCCAGGATCGAGCGGAACTGCTTGCGCTCCTGGATGGCGATCGCCAGCACCAGGCTGACGACGAAGGCTGCCGGCAGGAACATCACCGCGAAGACAAAGGTGTTGTGCAGCGCATTGCCGAACTGGTCGTCGGTCGCCATCCGCCGGTAATTGTCGAGGCCGACGAACTCGAAATAGTCGCTGACCAAGGTGTAGTCGGTCAGGCTGGCCGCGATCACCATGGCGATCGGTACGATGTAGATCAGCAGGATCAGCAGCGTCGCCGGGGCCACCAGCCAATAGGCCAGCCGCGCCTGGGCGCGCTGAAGCGGACTTGCGGTCGTTGCGGTGGCCATCACACCAGATCCAGCTTCTTGCGCAGCCCGCCCTGCAGGGCGGCCGGCTCGGCATGGTCGTCCGCAAGCACCGGTTCGGCGCGCAGGCGCATGCCGCCGGCGTCGAACAGCAGGATGTGGGCCGGGTTGACGCGCACTTCCCAGTCCCGCGCCTCCGACAGGCTGCCGCCGCAGCCATAGGCCTCGCTCTTCTGCGCCCGGATGCGCACGTCGTGCTCGGGATGTCCGTCGAGGCGCCCATGCACCAGCACCTCGCCGCCGAGATCCTCGATCGTCTGCTTGCGGAAGGTCAGGGACAGGCCGCGTCCGGCGCGCGCCGGATAGGCAAGTTCCGGCACCGTCTCCAGCACCATATGCTCGGGCCGCACGCCGACCTGCACCGGGCCGGAGCGCAGACCGCCGCCGGCGGCCGGGGCGATCGGCAGCACGATCTCGCCGCAGCGGACGACGCCGTCCTCCAGCGTGCCGGGCAGGATGTTGATTTCCGGGCTGCCGATGAAGCGGGCGACATCCACCGTGTCGGGGTTGCCGTAGAGCGTGTTCGGCGCGCCCATCTGCAGGATCGAGCCGCCCTGCATCAGCGCGACGCGGCTCGACATGGTCATCGCCTCGACCTGGTCATGGGTGACATAGACGAAGGTCAGGCCGGAGCTGGCATGCAGTTCCGAAATCTCGCGCCGCACCTGGACGCGCAGCTTGGCGTCGAGGTTCGACAGCGGCTCGTCCATCAGGAAGATCTTCGGATCGCGCACCAGCGCCCGGCCCAGCGCCACGCGCTGGCGCTGGCCGCCGGAAAGCTGGGCCGGCCGGCGGTCGAGCAGGTGTTCGATGCGCAGCTTGCGCGCCACTTCGGCAACGTCCCGCTGGATGCCGGGCCGCTCCCGCGCATGGGCGGGCGCCAGGTGCCGCAGCAGCGGCAGGCGTGCGTGCAGCGGCAGGCGCGCCATGATCAGCGGCATGCCCATGTTCTCGGCGACGCTCATATGCGGGTAGAGCGCGTAGTCCTGGAACACCATGGCGATGTTGCGGTGCTTGGGCGCCGCATCGTTGACGCGGGCGCCGTCGATCCGGATCTCGCCGCTGTCCGGCGTCTCCAGCCCGGCGATGACGCGCAAGAGGGTCGACTTGCCGCAACCGGACTGGCCGACCAGCGAGACGAACTCGCCGTCCTCGATGTCGAGCGAAATGTCCTTCAGGATGGCGGTCTTCCCGAATGACTTGCAAATCCCGTTCAAGCTCAGCTTGGCCATGATGATCTCCTGGAACCGACGGCGGAATGGCGCAGGCGGCGGGGGGCCGCCTGCGCCAGGGGCGGCGCGGTCAGCGCTTCATCAGGGTCTCGGCGATCGACACCAGTTCGGCGGCGCCCTCCTCCGGGGTCTTCTCGCCCAGCATCACGGCGCGGATCACCGACTTCTGGTCACGCCAGATCTTCTCGGACTGGGTGCCGGGATAGCCGGCCCAGGGGCCCGCGCGGTGGTACTGGTTGGACGGCGTCGCGTAGTAGGGATTGGCCTCGTAATAGGCGCCCAGCCGCTCGGGAGCCAGCGCGCCGAGGTTGGTCGGCAGGTAGCCGGTGATCTTGGCGGCGAACTCCTGGCCTTCCGGGCCGGTGATGAACTTGATGTATTCCCACGCCGCCGCGATCTTCTCCGGGTCCTGCGTGGTGATGATGGCGGCGTTGCCGCCGGACGGCAGCAGCCCTTCCGCCTCGTTGGTCAGGGTGAAGACGGCGCTGCGCAGGTCGAACGCGCCGCCGACCCGCTCCTCGGTGGTGCGGGCACCGGCCGGCGAGGAGGCGTAGATGCCCATCTTGCCCACCGTGAACTGCCGCAACTGGTCGCCCTGGTTGACGTCCGGATTGTAGACGCCGGCCTCGACCAGGCTGCGCGCCAGCTTCATGGCGTTGATGTGATGGTCGTTCTGGTTGAACATGACCGTGTCGCCGGCCTCGTTGAGCATGCGGCCGCCCTGCTGCAGGATCAGCACCTGGAACGGCCAGTCGTCGCTCCACTGCTCGACGGAGTAGGCCATGCCGTCGATGTCCGGGCCGAGGGCCGAGATCTTGCCGGCCAGTTCGATCACCCCTTCCCAGGTGGTGGGGAAGGCATCGGGATCGCCGCCGGCCTGACGGACCAGATCGGCATTGTAGTACCACTGGATGACCGAGGCGTTGAACGGCATGCCGTACTGCTTGCCGTCGACGCGGCCGAGATCGAGCATCTTGTCGGTGTAGTTGGCCTCTTTCCAGCCTTCGGCCTCGCCGGCCATCAGCGCACCGAGATCGGCGATCTGACCGCGCGCGTCGAGCGCCCGGGCGAGCGAGGGAAGCTGGTTGAACGCCTCGAAGGCGCAATCGGGCAGCGTGTTGGTGGCGGAGCCGCGGAACAGGCGCAGATGCACGTCGGAATAGTCCTTGGCCGGCGCGGCGTAGACCACTTCGATGTCGTTCTGCATCTCGTTGAAGCGCTGCATCAGCGGTTCGTGCTGGCGGGTCAGGTGACCGGCGGTGGTGAGGCAGGTGATCGTCACCTTCGCTTCCGCGGCCCCGGCCATGGCCAGGGCGATCGTGGTGGCGACTGCAATGTGCTTGAGCATCTCGGGCTCCCGTCGAGGGTGAAACGGTACGGCGCATCCGACAGGCCGGCGCAACGGATGGGGAGGTCGTTGGCGGCTGGCGGTGCGTGCGACGGCGACACTCAAAGCGGCTGTTCATGACAGCCGGTTGACGCAACCGGCCCGGGGCGGCGCCTGACATCGAAGCTTCATGCCAAGTGGCGGGCTTGGCGAGACCGGCCGCTCAGATCAGCAGGCGGATGCGGTCGCCGCGCACGATGGCCTCCGTCACCTCGATCGGGCTGCCCTGCTCGTCGACATTGCAGCCGACCAGTTCGAACACCGGCTGCGACGGAGCGATGTCCAGCGTCACCGCTTCCGACGGCGTCGGCAGCCTGGTGTTCACCGTCGTCTCCGACCGGGTGTAGTGGTCGATGCCGAGCCGCTTGAAGGCGGCCGGCGAGGAGGCCGAGGCCGACATCAGGTCGAGCATGTCCGGAAAGCGCTTGGGGTCGAAATAATGCCGGCCGATGGTGGTGGGCACCTCGTCGACGACATGCAGGATCTCGCTGACCAGCACCGTCTCGCGCTGCGACACCGCCAGCATCTTCGCCACCTCGGCGGAGGCGCGGCCGCGTTGCCGCAACACCAGGATCTCGATGCGCACGTCGCAGCCGTTCTCCCGCATGTTGGTGCCGAATCGGGTTCGCCTGTCGATCCTGTAGACCTGCTTGCGGGCCGGCACATAGGCGCCGCGCCCCTGCCAACTGCCGATCAGCCCGTCCTGCTTCAGCCGCTCGATCGCGCGCCGGACCACATGGCGCGGCACCCCGTAGCTCTGGGAAAGGTCCGTCTGGGAGGGGATCCGGCTGCCGGAGCCGAAGGTGCCGGTCTCGATCCGCGCCTTCAGGTCGGCATAGACCCGGTCCCAGGCGGAAGAAGTCGGTGACATCCCGGCGCCTCCAGCTCCGCAAATCGCTCAGCCGGGGACAATCCGCCTCTCCTGCGACAGCCGCGTGACAGCGCCGCTGCCGGCCCGTGCCTCAGCCGCCCGGCAGGGTCCGGTCCGCCTCTCCCAGCGGCCGCTGCATCAGCACCGTGTCGACCCAGCGGCCAAGCTTGAAGCCGACCGAACGCAGCGTGCCGACCGTCTCGAAGCCGAAGCGGCGATGCAGCCCGATCGAGCCCTCGTTGCCGCTGTTGCCGATCACCGCCAGCATCTGCCGCCAGGGTCCTTCCTCGCAGCGGGCGATCAACGCACCGAGCAGCGCGCCGCCGATGCCGCGGCCGCCATGGCCCTCGGCGACATAGACCGAGTCCTCGACCGTGTGGCGGTAGGCCGGGCGCGGCCGGTAGGCGGTCGCATAGCAATAGCCGAGGATCCGTCCCTCGCTTTCGGCGACGAGATAGGGCAGGCCGGCGGCGATCACCGCCTGGCGCCGCGCGTTCATCTCGTCCGCCGTCGGCGGCACTTCCTCGAAGGTCGCCAGACCATGCAGCACGTGATGGGCATAGATCGCCTCAACCGCCGGCATGTCCGCTTCGCCCGCCGCGCGGATGCGCAAGGGCGCGCGCGTGCCGTCGTCCCGTTTCAGCCCCGTCTCGTTCATCGTCCGCCCTGCCCCCGTCTTGCCCAGTCCTGCCCCACGCATCATCCGCGCATCACCCACTCCGGCGGCGCGGGCCCAGCCTTCGACAATCGCCAGGCAAGCGGGGCCCAGGCAAGCGGGATCGCCGTGTCGTCCATAGGAAATCTTCGCGAGGTCGCCGCCGGACGGCGATCTCGCCGGCGCAGGGCCGCGGGAGGGGGACGGGAGGGCCGCTGCGGCGATGCGGAGGCAGGCGGTGCGGAGGCAGGCGGACGGTGCCGCACCAAACGCCTGTCAGGAGCGTTGGGAATTTACACGACCACATAGGTCGGGTTAATGGGATATCTTTCGATAGCGGCACCGAAGACCGCCGAAGCGGGGGCTCAGTTGGAATCCGAGGCAGATCCCGCAACGACATTGACCGCCGAGGTCGCCATGACCAAGGTGGAGCCACCGGCAGAGCGCCGCGTTCAGGCACCCGGCACGGGCAAGGAAAAGACCGAGACGATGATTTCCCAGAAGGCGAAATACGCATTGAGGGCCCTGGTCGCCCTGGCCAGGGTCGAGTCGCCCGAGGAAACCCGGATGATCTCGGAGATTGCCGAGCAGCAGAACATTCCCAAGAAGTTCCTCGAACAGATCCTTCTCGACCTGAAGCATCACGGCATCGTCGCCAGCCGGCGCGGCAAGGCGGGGGGCTATCTGCTCCTGCGTCCCGCCGAACACATCACCTTCGGCGAGGTTCTGCGGATCATCGACGGCCCGATCGCGCCGCTGCCCTGCCTGTCGCGTATGGCCTATCGCCGCTGCCAGGACTGCGGCAGCGAGCAGAGCTGCGAGATCCGGCGCGTCTTCGCGCGCGTGGCCATCGCCACCCGCGAGGTGCTCGACCGCACGACCATTGCCGACAGCCTCCGTGCCGAGGGCGACGACCTGCCCCTCGACGGCGCCGGTCTTCAGAACGTTTCGCGCTCGGGCGGGTCGCTCTGACGGCCGCCGGCCGCCACGCCGAATTCAAATGCCCACCGGGGCCGGATCGCTGAAAATCTGTTCCCTTGCGCAGGAACCATTTGGCAAAGGAGCGCATTTCAATACACTATAATATCGATAGAGTTTTGGAGCTTATCAAAACGGAGGCGGATATGATCCATTCTCGACGCTCCCTGCTGTTCTCTGCGGTCCTTGCGGCGGCTGTCCATGTCAGCGGCATCGCCTTTGCCCAGCAGACGCTGGTCAACGTATCCTACGATCCGACGCGCGAACTCTATCGGGCGTTCAACGCCGCCTTCGCCGCCCATTGGCTGGAGAAGACCGGCAAGAAGGTCGAGATCACCGTCACGCATGGCGGGTCCGGCTCCCAGGCCCGCACGGTCATCGACGGCCTTGCCGCGGATGTGCTGACCATGCCGCTGGCCGGCGACATTCTCGCCGTGGAGAAGGCCGGTCTCATCGAGCCCGGCTGGCAGGCGAGACTGCCGCTCAATTCCTCGCCCTATCTGTCGACCATCGTCTTCCTGGTCCGCGCCGGCAATCCGAAGACCATCCTCGACTGGGACGATCTCGTGCGCGACGACGTCGAGGTCATCACCCCCAATCCCAAGACCTCGGGCGGCGCGCGCTGGAACTATCTCGCCGCCTATGGCTACGCCCTTAAGCGCTCCGACGGCGACCATGCCGCCGCCCGCGACTTCGTCGGCCGTCTCTATGCCAATGTCCCGGTGCTGGACAGCGGCGCGCGGGGCGCCACGACCACCTTCGTGGAGCGCGGGTTGGGCGACGTGCTGCTTGCCTGGGAGAACGAGGCCTTCCTCGCGCTGGAGGAACTGGGGCCGGGCTCCTTCGACATCGTCGTGCCGTCGCTGTCGATCCTCGCCGAACCGCCGGTCGCCGTCATCGACGCCAATGTCGACCGGCGCGGCACGCGCGAACTGGCGACGGCCTATCTGGAGTATCTCTACACGCCGCAGGCCCAGCGCATCATCGCGGCCAACTACTATCGTCCGCAATATCCGGAGCACGCCGATCCCAAGGATGTCGCCCGCTTCCCCGATCTCGAGCTGATCACCATCGACGAGGTGTTCGGAGGCTGGGCCGTCGCCCAGCAGGAGCATTTCGGCGACGGCGGCGTCTTCGACCAGATCTACCAGGACAACTGAGACAGTCCGTAACCGGCGGGGGCGCGGATCCGCGCCCCGTCCTTGCCGGCAACCCCGAGGGACCGTGCGGCCGATGGCAGTCACACACTTTCGCGCGCCGAGCATCATTCCGGGCTTCGGGCTGACGTTCGGCTTCACGCTCTTCTACCTGTCGATCATCGTCATCGTGCCGGTGATCGGCATCTATATCCACACGTTCCAGCTCGACTGGGCCGCCTTCGAGCGCATCGTCACCGGGGCGAGGTTCCAGGCGGCGCTGCGCCTCAGCTTCGGCACATCCGCCCTTGCGGCGCTGGTCAATGTGGTGATCGGGGTGCTCGTCGCCTGGGTGCTGACGCGCTACAGCTTTCCCGGGCGCCGCGTTCTCGATGCCATCGTCGACCTGCCGTTCGCGCTGCCGACGGCCGTCGCCGGCATTTCCCTCACGGCGATCTACGCACCGACCGGCCTGATCGGCCAACTGTTCGCCCCGCTCGGCATCCGCATCGCCTATACGCCCCTCGGCATCCTGATCGCGCTGATCTTCATCGGATTGCCTTTCGTGGTGCGCACGGTGCAGCCGGTCCTGCAGGATTTCGATCGCGAGGTCGAGGAGGCGTCGGCAACGCTCGGCGCCTCGCGGCTGACGACGATCGTCAGGGTGCTTCTTCCCAACCTCGTCCCGGCCATCCTGACCGGGTTCGCGCTGGCCTTCTCCCGGGCGGTCGGGGAATACGGCTCGGTGATCTTCATCGCCGGCAACCTGCCGCGTCAGACGGAGATCCTTCCCCTGCTGATCGTGTTCCGGCTCGAGGAGTACAACTACCCCGCCGCCGCCGCCATCGCCGCCGTGATGATGACGGCCTCGTTTGTCATTCTCCTGCTGATCAACCTGATCCAGGCATGGAGCAGACGGAGGTTCGGCCGTGTCTGACCCTGCCGCCCGCATCCCCGCCAAACATCCCCCCGCCAGGCGCCTTCCCGCCACGCGCTCCGCCGCGGCGCCGTCGCCGCGCATCTCGCCGACGACCGAGACGCGCGCCGTGCAATACGCGCTGATCGCCGTTGTCGTGGCCATCCTGTCGCTGTTCCTGCTGGTGCCGCTGGCGACCGTCTTCACCCAGGCCCTGCGGTTGGGCCTCGGCGACTATCTCGCGACCTTCCGCAATCCCGAAGCCCTGGCGGCGATCCGGCTGACGCTGCTGGTGGCGGCGATCGCGGTGCCGTGCAACCTGATCTTCGGCATCGCGGCGGCCTGGGCCATCGCCAAACACCGCTTTCCCGGCCGCACCCTGCTGGTGTCGCTGATCGACCTGCCGTTCTCCATCTCGCCGGTCGTCGCCGGCCTGGTCTATATCCTGCTGCTCGGCTCCAACTCCCTGATCGGCGGCTTTCTGCTGGAGAATTTCGGGATCCGCATCATCTTCGCGGTGCCGGGCATCGTGCTGGCGACGATCCTCGTCACCTTTCCCTTCATCGCCCGCGAGTTGATCCCCTTGATGGAGGATCAGGGGACGGGCGACGAGGAAGCGGCGCTGTCGCTGGGCGCCAATGGCTGGCAGACTTTCCTGTTCGTCACCCTGCCCAACGTCAAGTGGGCGCTGCTCTATGGCGTGCTGCTGTGCAATGCCCGCGCCATGGGAGAGTTCGGCGCCGTCGCAGTGCTGTCCGGCAAGCTGCGCGGCCAGACCGTGACGATGCCGCTGCAGGTCGAGCTGTTCTACAACGAGTATGCCTCGGTCGCCGCCTTTTCGCTGGCCTCGCTGCTCGCCGGGCTGGCGCTGGTCACGCTCATCGTCAAGTCATGGCTGGAATGGCGCTACGCCGACCAGATCGCCGCCACCGGCAGAGGGCATTGAGGAGACCGCAATGGAACTCAGCATCCGCAACATCCGCAAGGAGTTCGACCGTTTCCCCGCCCTGCACGGCGTCTCGCTCGACATCCGCTCGGGCGAGTTGATCGCCCTGCTCGGCCCGTCCGGGTCCGGCAAGACGACGCTTCTGCGCCTGATCGCCGGGCTCGAATTCCCCACCTCCGGCGCGATCTTCTTCGGCGAGGACGACGCCTCGCAGAAGACCGTGCAGGAGCGCAATGTCGGCTTCGTCTTCCAGCACTATGCGCTGTTCCGTCACATGACGGTGGCCGAGAACATCGGCTTCGGCCTCAAGGTGCGGCCGCGCCGCCTGCGCCCCTCGGCGGCGCAGATCCGCCGGCGGGCGAGCGAACTGCTCGAGCTTGTCCGGCTTCCGGGTCTGGAGAACCGCTATCCCAGCCAGTTGTCCGGCGGCCAGCGCCAGCGGGTGGCGCTGGCGAGGGCGCTCGCCATCGAACCGAAGGTGCTCTTGCTCGACGAGCCGTTCGGTGCTCTTGATGCGCAGGTGCGGCGCGATCTGCGGCGCTGGCTGCGCGAGATCCACGAGACCACGGGCCACACCACCGTCTTCGTCACACACGACCAGGAGGAGGCGCTGGAGCTTGCCGACCACGTCGTCGTCATGAGCCAGGGGGCCATCGAGCAAGTGGGATCGGCCGATGATGTCTATGACAGGCCCCTTACCCCTTTCGTCTACGGCTTCATCGGCGAATCGAGCCGTCTGCCGGTCAGGGTCGACACTGGCGGGGTCTGGATCGACGACCGGAGCCTCGGTCTTGCCGCCGGCGACGTTCCGGACGGTCCGGCGCACCTGTTCTTCCGGCCTCACGACGTCGAACTCGTGGAGGGCTGCGGCGGCTGCATCGCCGGAGTGGTGGTGTCCAGCCGCCGTGTCGAGGCGACGCGGCGGGTGGAACTGGCCGTTGGCGGGGATCGCCGGATCGTCGAAATCGAACTTCCCGCCGATCATCCCGCCGCCCTGCGCAGCCGGATCGCCTTCCGCCCGAGAAGCTGGAAACTCTTCGCCGACGCACAGGCCGGGCGGGAGGCATGCGCCGAGACGGTCTGAGGCGATGCCGGGTCTCGCCGGGCTCCGGCACCGCCGCGCGCCGCGCCCGGAAAAATCCCCGGCAAGGACTCCAGCAAGACCCCCGGCAAGCCCCCCGGCAAGGACGCCAGAAAGGATGCCGGCGTGATGGACGGCGGCCCCCTCCTCGCGCTCGAACAGCTCCTTCTCGTCGTCCTGTTGTGCGGCATGCTCGTCGTCTTCCTGGTCGACCGCTTCCGCATGGAGGTGGTGGCGCTGACCGGCCTCGCGCTCGGCGTCCTGTTCGGCCTTGTCGGGCCGGCCGACGCCTTTGCCGGCTTCGCCAACCCGGCCTTCATCACCGTCGTCGAGATCCTGCTGGTGGTGAAAGTGCTGTCGAGAAGCGGCCTTCTGGAGCGCCTGTCCGCCCGGATCGTCGCCTTGCGGCTCGGCCCGACCGGGCTGCTGGCGACCCTGTGCGCCCTTACCGCGGCCCTGTCGGTGGTGATGAACAATATCGGCGCGCTGGCCCTGATGATCCCGGTCGCCTTCGGTGTCTGCCGCGCCAGCGATCTCAATCCGAAATTCGTGCTGATGCCGATCGCCTTCGCCTCGCTGCTCGGCGGCGTGTGCTCGATCGTCGGCACGCCCGCCAATCTGATCGTCAGTCAGCAGCTCGCACTGGCCACCGGCACGGGCTTCTCGTTCTTTAGCTATGCCGTTGCCGGCCTGCCGGCGGCACTTGCCGGGATCGCCGTCCTGTGTCTCCTCGCCCCGCGCATCCTGCCCGTGACCGGCGGCGGCGCGGCGACGCCCGCCCCGCCCTCGCTGCCCTCCCGCAGCGTCGTCGCCGAAGGCGTGGTCCCGGCCGGTTCCCCGCTTGTCGGGGCCTCGCCGGCCGGTCTGCCGTTCGAGCTCCATGCCGTGACCCGCGCCGGAAAGCGGCAGTTCCTGCCGCGCGTCGCGGTGCTGGAGGCGGGCGACAGGCTGCTGATCGGGATCGACCACAGCCGACTGGCGCGTCTTCGCGCCGACGGCGCTCTCGACCTCGGCGCGGGCCCGCCGGACGGCATTTCGTTGCAGGCGGTGGTGATGCCCGAGAGCACCGTGGTCGGATCCCGCATCGCCACCATCGAGGCGCTGGCCGCCAGAGGCATCGTCACGCGGGCCGCGTCGCTGCAGTCGCCCCGGATCGAAGGCGGCTTCGCCGATCTTCAGCTCTCGATCGGCGACGTGCTCTATCTGGAAGGGGAGCCCGACCTGCTGCGCGAGGCGCTGGAGGAGACCGAGATGCTCGCCCTGGAGGCTGCCGAAAGCGTGCGGACCGACCCGCCCGACTGGCGACCGCTCTGCGTCTTCCTCGGCGGCGTGGCGCTTGCCGCCTTCGCCCCGGTCGCACCCCAGATCGCTTTCGGCCTCGTCGTCCTGGCGCTGGCGCTCGCCGGCTGGCTGAACCTGCGCGACGGGCTCGCCAACCTGCCCTGGCCGGTGCTGATCATGCTGGCCGCGATGATTCCGCTCGGCGAGGCGGTCGAGACCACCGGAACCGCCCGGCTGCTGGCGGACCTGCTGCTGTCGGCGCTGCCCTCGACGGACCTGCCTCTCATCGCCTCGGTGCTGCTGCTTGCGGTCCTCGTGACGCCGTTCGTCAACAACGCCTCGACCGCCATCGTGCTCGGCCCGATCGCGATCGGCATCGCCCAGGCGGCCGGCCTGCCGCCGGAGCCCTTCCTGCTGGCCCTCGCGCTCGGCGTCTCGATCGACTTCCTCACCCCGTTCGGCCACCACAGCAACATGATCGTCATGGGGCTCGGCGCCTATCGCTTCGCCGATTTCCTCCGGCTGGGACTGCCGGTGACCCTGGCCTCGGGCATGACGGGCCTTGCGGCCCTTGTGGGTCTGTGGCTGTGAGCGGGGCCACGCAGTCGCGCCGCGCGGCCCCTGTTTCGGCGACCTCGCGGTGCGCTATCTGGCGTTGTCGGCCAGCCACTGCGTCATGTCGGCGATTTCCCGGACCTGCGCCTCGATGATCTGCTCGGACAGGGCGCGGATCCACGGGTCCTTGCCGTGTTCGAGCTGGATCCGGGCCATGTCGATGGCGCCCTGATGATGGGCGATCATGGCGCAGGCGAAGGCGACATCCGGGTCGCCCTGCATCATGCCGTCCATCATCGCCGGCATGGTGACCGCCATCTTCTCCATGTTCTGGCGCTGGAACTCGGTCATGCCGGCCATGTCCATGCCCTCCATCCGCATCATGCCCGTCTCCCGACCGCCACCATGCATGCCGCCATGGCCCGCATGGCCCATGGCGCTGCCCGAAGTGCATTGTTCGGGGAGTTGGAACGCTGCCTCGTCCTGGGCGAGCGCCGGGGTGGACAGGGACGCCGCGAAGATTGCAGCGACCGCGAATTTCAATGTGTTCATCTCAAGGTCTCCTTGAATGATTGACTGGTCTCAGGGTCGATCAGACAGGGAGGATGCGCGGTGGCGGCACCAGGATTGCCGGGTCGATCCCGGCCGCGGCCGTTGGGCGGCCCGGCTCATGCGCCCGCAAGGAGGCCGTCCGCGGCATCTCGGGCAGGGCCAGCGCCAGGCCGGGATGGCACTGGGTCATGACGCAGCAGCCCATGTCGGGCGCGCAATCGGGCGGAGAGCCGGGAGCGGCGTCGGAGGCAGAGTTGGGGGCAGACTCGGGCGAGATGCGGTGGTGAGCATGCGCCCCATGGGAAGACCTGATGGCGGCGGCGTTGCTGGCGGGCGCCTCGGCAGCGGCGGCCTCGACGCTTGCCGGAGGGTGCGGGCCGGCCGGCCCGGAGCGCGGCGGGAGCTTGCCCATCGACGGCCAGGCAAGGGCGACCGCCAGAACCAGCGACAGGCTGAGCAGCACGTCCCGGATCCTGGCGAAGGTCATCTGGCGCGGCATTCGATCGGGCCTGCATTTCTGCCCGTCTCGACGAGCGGGCTCCAGGAGCAACGAGAGCCGCCCATTGTCGTCAGCAATGTGGCGCCGTTTTGTCCCCGCTCGGGGCGGCGTGCCGTCAACTCTCGTCAGAAGAATTGACAAAACTAGTATTATAGTTATGTTTCGCCCATGACACTGACCAGCCCCAACGCTCGAGCACTTGCCGCGCTTGGACACGATGCGCGCCTCTCGATCTTTCGCCTCTTGGTGAAAGCGGGGGAGGCAGGTCTGCGGGTCAGCGACATTGGCGACCATCTCGGGCTCGCCCCTTCAACACTGGCGCATCACTTGTCGGCGCTGGTCGATGCGGGGCTTGTCGTGCAGGACAAAAAGGGACGTGAGGTGTTCAATCGCGTCGATTACCCGGCGATGGAGCGCCTGCTGGCCTTTCTGACGTCGGAATGCTGTTGCGGGGTGATCATCCAGCCTACCGAGGATGCCGCCTGAAACGGCGGCGTTCAATTCTCTCCAAAACGGCACATCCGGATGTATGGCGGTTATTGCACAGCCCTTGCGGGCTTGGTCGACACGGCCGGATCGCGGCAGAGGCGGCAATGCCGCCTGGCCTTTCGCACCCCGGCGCCGTTCGGCAGGACACCGGCTGGCGTCAAGAAGGCATATCGCCGATGCGCGTGACTTTGCCCCGCAACGCTCCGCTTGTCGCCGCACTCGGGGTCACGCAGATCATCGGCTACGGATCGATCTATTACGCATTTCCGATCCTTGCCCCCGCCGTCGCACGAGAGTTTCAGGTGGGCGAGCCGTTGCTGTTCGGCCTTTTCTCGATCGGACTGCTTCTGGGCGGGTTTGCGGCCCCTGTGCTGGGCGGGTGGCTGGACCGGATCGGCGCGGCACAGGTCATGACAGCCGGGAGCATCAGCATGGCGCTGCTGCTGACGCTCCTGGCGTTCTCCCCGAACATCTACGTCTTTGGCGGTCTGACGATCCTGATCGAGATTCTCAGCTTTGCCGTCCTTTATGATGCAGCCTTTGCAATGCTGGCGCAGAAACGCCCGGACGACACGCGAAAGTCCATCACACGGCTGACCCTTATCGCCGGCTTTGCCTCGACGATCTACTGGCCGCTCAGCGGCTTTCTTGTCGATGCAATCGGCTGGCGCGGGGCGCATCTGTTCTTTGCGGCGACTCACATCCTCTGTGCCGCCCTGCACTTCTGGACGAGGGCGTTGCCCGTGGCAGTCGCCCCGACATCGCCGGTCGCCGCATCCCCGCAGCAGCCATCCGCGGCGCCGGTCATGGGCAAAGCCGTCGCCCGGCGCGCGTTTCAGCTACTGGCGATGGGGTTCGCGCTGACGGGCATGGCGATATCGGCCGTCACTGTGCATCTGGTCGAGATCCTGCGGTCCCTCACCCTCGGAGAGGCCGCCTATGTTGCGGCGATGGTGATGGGTCCCGCCCAGGTTGTCGTCCGCGTCGTGGATGCGACGGTCTGGCGGAACAGACATCCGCTGTTCGTCGCGATCCTGTCTGCCGGCGCGATCCTCGCCGCCGTCCTCTTGTTGCTTCTGCCTGGCCCTGCCTCGCTTATCGCCTTCGCCTTTGCCGCCATTCTTGGAGCTGGCGCGGGGCTGTCGAGCATCGTGCGCGGGGCGGTTCCCGTCGCTCTTTTCGGCGCATCGGGGCTGGGGCTTCGACTGGGGCGACTGGCGGCAATCCGGAGTGTGCTCGGGGCGGCCGCTCCGTTCCTGTTTGCCTGGGCCGCCGCCGCGTATTCCATGACCTGGGCGGTTTGCGCGGCTCTGGTCGTCTCTGTGCTGGGGCTGGGGGCGCTCCTTCTGCTGCACTGGGATCTCCAGCGGATCGGCGTGGTGCCGCCGCTCAGATCGAAGCCCGTCCGGCATGGAATGTCGGCATAGGGCACGAACTGAACCTGAGCGCCTCGCGGCCGCCGCCGTCCGGGCTCAGCCCGGCCCGGCCCCATGCACCGTCAGCGGCACCGGCGCCTCGGGCATCAGGGTGTCCAGCGTCACCTCGCCGAAACGCGCAAGGAACAGCGCCTCGGCCTGCACCATCGTCTCCGCCAGCGCGGCGTTGACGTTCTTCTGCACCAGGCAAGCGGGAGTGTCGCTGCGATTGCCGATCGCGAACAGCGTCGGGCGCCCGAGCGCCTCATAGACCGAGAGCAGGGTGATTTCGCTGAGCGGCCGTGCCAGTTGCCATCCGCCGCCATGGCCCTTTCCCGACGTGACGTGGCCTGCGTCCCGCAGGCCCGCCATCGTCCTGCGAAACACCGCCGGGTTCGTGCCCATGCTTCTGGCCAGCACATCGGAGGTCACTGGCCCGTGGAACTGGCCCATATGCAGCAGCACATGCAGCACGTCCGACAGCCGCGTGTCCTTGTTCATGTCTTCCTCCGCTCCAGTGCGCGCAGCAGGGCGCCCCTCGGGCCGCTCGCGAATTTCACGCAACAAATGTTGATACGTGAACTGCCGGCTGTTATGTATCTCCAACTGATACGTTCCAGAACACCCCATGTCCAGCGCAGACGCCCTTCCCCGACAACTGGATGGGTGGACGCCTGATCCAGCGAGATCCATCCCATGCATCGTGACGCTCTCATCATCGGCGGCAGCTTTGCCGGACTGTCCTCTGCCCTTTATCTGGCGCGCGCCCGCAGGAGCGTATGCGTCGTGGATGCGGGCGCGCCGCGCAACCGCTTCGCCGCCACCTCCCACGGCTTCTTCGCCCAGGACGGCAGCGATCCGCAGGCCATGCTGCAGACCATGCGCCGACAGGTCGCCGCCTATCCGACCGTCGGTTTCCTCACGGATACGGCGGTCGAAGCGCGCGGGGACGATGGCGTGTTCTCGGTCGCGCTGCGCAGCGGCGCGCTCGTCACCGGCAAGCGCCTGCTTCTGGCCTTCGGCATTTCCGACGAGATGCCGGAAACGCCGGGGCTGGCGGAGCGCTGGGGCACATCCGTCCTGCATTGCCCCTATTGTCACGGCTACGAGTTCAGCGGCCGGCCGCTCGGCGTGCTGAAGACCTCGCCGCTCTCGCATCATCAGGCGATGATGATCAGCGACTGGGGGCCGACCACGCTCTATCTGGACGGCGGCGACCTGGAGACGGAGCACCGCGACGCGCTTGCCCGGCGCGGCGTCCGGATCGAGCCTGCCGCCGTCGTCCGCCTGACCGGCGAAGGCCGGAACCTGTCGCATATCCATCTGGCCGACGGGCGGGCCTGTCCGCTCGAAGCGCTGTTCATCGCCCCGCGCAACCGCCTCAACAGCGCCGTGGCCGAACAGCTCGGCTGCGCGATCGAGGCCGGACCGCTCGGGCCGGCGATCAAGGTGGACGAGATGCGGATGACCAGCGCGGCCAACGTGTTCGCGGCCGGCGACATCACCCGCATGGCGCACAATGTCACCTTCGCCTGCGCCGATGGCGTCATGGCGGCCTTGGCGATGCACCGTTCTCTGGTCTTCGGGGCCGCGTCGTGAGCACCGCACCCGCACCGTTCAAGGATCCGGCGGCCGTGGCATCCTACACGCAGGACACCCCGGCCAAGGTGCCGGGACTGGCCGACCTGCACCGGATGACGACGGTTCTTCTCGGCGAGCGCGCCCAAAGCGCCGCCGACATCCTCGTGGTCGGTGCCGGCGGCGGGCTGGAGCTGCAGGCGATGGCTGAGGCGCGGCCCGGCTGGCGGTTCACCGGCGTCGATCCCTCCCCGGCGATGCTCGACATCGCGCGGCGCACGACCGCCGCCCATGCCGGCCGGATCGCGCTTCTGGAGGGCACCGTCGACGACGCGCCTATCGGTCCGTTCGGCGGCGCGACATGCCTGCTGGTGCTGCACTTCCTGGACAGGGCCGAGCGGCTGCACAGCTTGCGGGAAATCCGCCGCCGCCTGGCGCCGGGCGCCGCGCTCGTCACGGCGCATCACGCCTCGCCGGACGGCGAGGCGGAGCGCTGGCTGGCCCGCTCGGCCGCGTTCGCCGGGCGGGGCGGCCGCGATCCGGCGCAGGGCCTTGCCTCGGCGCGCGCCATGGCCCAACGCCTGCCGCTGCTCACCCCGGCCGAAGAGGAAGCGCTTTTGCGGGAGGCCGGCTTCTGCACACCGGCGCTGTTCTATGCCGCCTTCTCGTTTCGCGGCTGGGTCGCCTTCGCCGGCTGAGCATCGTCGCATGCCGTTGGCAAGAGGAGAGCTGCCGGGCGGCGAACAACACGCGGCACGTCACGCACGACCCCGCAGCGGTAGCGCCGACGCCGGACAAACGGGAGATCTGAGTATTTGGAAAATGGCGCACCGGGGAAGATTCGAACTCCCGACCCCCAGATTCGTAGTCTGGTGCTCTATCCAGCTGAGCTACCGGTGCTTTGGCCATCATGCCGTCATGCTCAAGGCGCAGGGCCAACGGGCACGAGGCGAGGCGGTCCGTCCGGGACATCGCCTCCGGACAGGGCGCTACCTCTACTCTGGTCCTTCTTGGATTGCAAGCGAGGGCGCGCGATTTTCTCGCACTTTTTCACCAAGGCCCGCAACCTGTTGATAAGCTGCCGAAACCGGAACAGAAACCGGCTCAGCCGCGCCGCTCGGCCGGGGCGGCACGGGTCCGCGGATCGGCCCCGCCCGCCCCCTGTTGCGCCCCCTGTTGCGCCCCCTCGCCTGTCCCGTCTCCGGCCCTCTCGCCCGCGCCTTCTCCTGTCCCCTCTTCCATTCCAGCGCCGGCCGCCGGCGCGGCGCGCGGCAGGCGGATCTCGAACACCGCGCCGGGCCCCATCCGCTCCAGCAGGCGGATCTCGCCGCCATGGGCGCCGACCAGCTCGGCGGCGATCGCCAGCCCAAGGCCGGAGCCGCCGCGCCCGGCCGCCGACTGGAACGGGCGGAACAGCTTGTCGCGCAGGGCCGGCGGCACGCCCGGCCCGGTGTCGCGCACCCGCACCATGAGGTCTGCCCCCCGCTGCTCCGCCTCGACGACGATCCGGCACACCAGCGTGTCCGAACCGCCCTGCCGCAGCGCCTGCACCGCGTTGCGGCACAGGTTCATCAGCACGCGGAACACCTGCTCGGGATCGGCCTCGATCTCGGTTCCCTCCGCCACCCGGTTCTCGAAGGCGATCGGCCCGTCGGCCGTGAGGCCGAGCACCTCGCCGACATCGCGCACCACCAGGTCGAGCCGCACCAGGCGGCGGCGCAGCGGCGCCTCGCGGGCGCTGCCATAGGCCAGCACCGAGCTGGTGTAGTCGACGGCGCGGTCGAGCGTGGCGATGATCTTCGGCGCCAGCCGCTGCACCGTCGGGTCGGCGACCTGCTCCAGGCGCTCGGAAAAGAGCTGCGCCGAGGCCAGCAGGTTGCGCAGGTCGTGGTTGATCTTCGACACGGCAAGGCCGAGGGTCGCCAGTTGCCGGCGCTGCTCCAGCGTCGCGCGCAGGGTCGTCTGCATCTGCGCGAAGCAGCGCTCGGCATCGCCCAGCTCGTCCTGCCGGCCCGAGGGAACGATGATCCGGCCGGGATCGTCGGGCGCGGCCTGAAACTCCAGCATCGAGCTGGTCAGCCGGCGGATCGGGCGCACCAGGAGCCAGCGCAGCGACAGGTAGACCAGCGTCGCGGTGATCGCCGAGATCACCAGCGACAGCGCCAGGATGCGCACCGAGAAGGCCAGCATCGCGTTGCGCAGCCGCGCCTCCGGCATGACGATGTCGACCCGCCCGCCGATGCCCATCTGGGTCGGCCCGATGACGCGCATCCGCCCCTCGCCCGAGGACAGCAGGATGGCGAAGCTCTCCATCACCGAGGTCATCGCATCGGCCTTGCCCATGTCGACCGTGCGGCCGATCTCGCCGGGCGTCTCGACCATGGCGATCAGGCGGCGGCGCTCGCCCTCGTCGAGCGCGACGGCCAGCGCCCCGGTGGCGCGCAGCAGCTCCGCCTGCACCGCCGGCGACACCGTGTCGGTCTCCACCAGCACGCTGGCGGCGACGCCGGCGATGGTCAGCTTGTCGGTGAGCCAGGTATTGCGGAAATTGGCGATCGACGGCACGAAGATCAGCACTTCGCTGATCATCACGAAGATCACGGTGAGGATCAGCAGCTTGCCGGACAGGCCGCTGCGGCGGCGCCCCGGCCGCGCGGCGGCAGCCTCTGTCGCAGCGTCCCTGCGGGACGTCTCGTCATGATGCGGCGCGCTCAATGGCCACCCTGTCGCTGCTGTGCCGCGCGGCCTGCCCGCCGAACGGTCCGGAACGCTCTGCCCCGTTTGCCGGCGCAGAGCCCGTTCCGCCTCCCGCCTCAGCCGAAACGGGCGAGGACGCGGACGGCGCGGCGAATCCACGGGTTGCGCGCGCTGTCAGCATAATAGGAAATCGCCGCGCGGCGAACCGCTTCCGCAAGGGAGGGATAAGGAGAGACGAAACCGGCAAGATCGCGCGCGGTGAGCTTGCGGGCGACGATGAGCGACAGCAGGTTGGTCATCTCGCCCGCGCCCGCCCCGACGACGCTGGCCCCGAGGATGCGCCCGCCGCGCCCGGCGACGAGCCGCACCAGCCCGTCGGCGCGCCGCTCCGCCCGCGCCCGGTCGTTGCCGGCAAAGGCCGCCTCCAGCACCCGCACCCGGTTGGCGCCGAAGCGGCTGCGCGCCTCGTCGGCGCTGAGGCCGACATGGCCGATCTCCGGGTCGGTGAAGGTGACGCGCGGGAGGATGTCGCGATCCTCCTTCGCCGGCAGGCGGAACAGCAGCGCCCGGATGACGATGCCGGCATGATAGCCGGCGACATGGGTGAATTGCGGTCCGCCGGCGACATCGCCGATGGCATAGACCCGCCGGTTGGAGCTGCGCAGATCCGCCCCCACGGTGATGCCGCGCCGGTCGAAGGCGATGCCCGCCTCCTCCAGCCCCAGCCCCTCGACATTGGCCTTGCGGCCGGCCGCCAGCAGCAGATGCGTGCCCTCGCTCTCGCGCACCGCCTCGCCGTCTCCCCCGCCTTCTGCGATGGTCAGGCGGATCGCGCCGGCCGCGCCGGAAACCGCGGTGACGGTGGCGCCTTCCACGATCTCCACCCCCTCGCCGCGCAGCCGCTCCAGCACGATGGCGGCGAGTTCGGGATCCTCGCGCGGCATGGCGCGCGCCGCCTCGATGACGGTGACCCGCGCGCCGAGCCGGCGATGCGCCTGCGCCAGTTCCAGGCCGATCGGCCCGCCGCCGATCACCAGCAGATGCTCCGGGCAGGTCCGCAGGGTGAAGATCGTCTCGTTGGTGTGATAGGGCACGCTGGCAAGGCCCGGGATCGGCGGCACCAGGGGCGAGGAGCCGGTGGCGACGACGAAGCGGCGGGCGCGGACCTGCGCGTCGCCGGCCAGCACCGTGCGGGGGTCCTGGAAGCGCGCCGGCGCGCGGATCACCGTGACGCCCAGCCCCTCGAAGCGCTCCTGCGAATCATGCGGGGCAATGCCGGCGATCACCTCGCGGATATGGTCGTTGACGGCGGCGAAGTCGACATCGACGCGCGGCACGCTGACGCCGAACCCCGCGCCGTGCCCGGCGTGGTAGGCGGCCTTGCCGGCGGCGATCAGCGCCTTGGACGGCACGCAGCCGTAGTTCAGGCAGTCGCCGCCCATCTCGCCCTGTTCGATCAGCACCGTATCGACGCCGAAGGCGGCCGCTGCCGCCGCGACGGAGAGGCCGCCGCTGCCGGCGCCGATGACGCAGATGTCGGGAGTGAGGATGCGGGACATGCGAAACCTCTTGTGAAACGCGGGCGCCGGCGGGACGTCGGCGGGAGGATCATCAGGCGGCGGGCGGCCTGCGGCCACGCCATTTCTTCAGGACGACGGGAATGAGCGCGACAAGACCCAGCGCGGCGAAGGCCAGCATCAGCTTCGGCGTCGCCAGCGCGGAAAGCTCGATGCGGCAGGTGCCGGCAGCCGCGCAGCCGGGCGAGGCCGCTTCCTGCGCCGCGATCATGCTGTCGAGACCGGCGCCGATAAAGGCATAGGCATAGGTGCCCGGCAGGATGCCGACGAAGGTCGCGAGCAGATAGGGCCGCAGCCGCATGCCGAAGACCGCCGGCGCGACATTGACCAGCCAGAACGGAAACACCGGGGCAAGGCGCAGGAACAGCAGATAGTGGAAGGCGTCCTCGCGAAAGCCCTCCGCCAGCCGCGACAGGAACGGCCCGGCCCGCGCCGCCAGCGCCTCGCCCAGCGACATGCGGGCGGCCAGGAAGATCAGCCCGGCGCCGAGCGTCGCGGCGAAGGCGACAAGGGTGCCGGCGAGCGCCCAGCCGAACAGGAAGCCGCCGAGCACGGTCAGCAGCGCGGCGCCGGGAAAGGACAGCGCCACCGCCGCCACATAGACGGCGGCGAAGCCGGCAACCGCCAGCCACAGGTTCTGCTCGACAAGGCCGGCAAGCTCCGCGCGGCGGCGGATCAGCTCGGACAGGTTCAGGTGCTGGTGCAGGCCGAAGGCATAACCGAGCGCCATCGCCGCCAGGATCGCCGCCAGCGGCAGGAAGCGGCGCAGGCCCGGACGGCGCGCCGCCTGCCCTGCCCTCGCCGTACTGTCGTCGCCCTGCATGGGGCCTCTCCCTTCGGCGGCGCGGGTCCCCGCCCCGACCCTGGGGCGGGCCTGCCGGGTTGACCGCATTTGACCACACTGGTCGTTCCGACCCTAGCGCCAAGCGGCGGGCACGAAAGCGGGAATCGTCCCTCTCACCGGGAAGTGAAACGCCGGCCGGCCCGCGTGAGCCCGGCGTGAGCGCGCCTTCCGGCCGGTCTCGCCCCCCGCCGCACCGCCCGGCGAAAGCGCGGCGAAAGTGGTGGATCGCACCCCGCCGCGACACCGCGCTTGTCGTTGACTTCGCGCGCCCCGGCCCGTATAAGCCCGGCAATCGGGTCGGCTGACTTATGCGGGCGCCCACGACATCCCTGTCTGACCGGTCTTGACGACCCGGGCCGGCGGGGATCGACCACCAGAAAATTCGACAACCAGGGCCGCGCGCCCCTCAGCGCGCGGAAAAGAAGACAATGAAGCGCACCTATCAGCCGAGCCGCCTCGTCCGCAAGCGCCGCCACGGCTTCCGCAGCCGGATGGCCACGAAGAACGGCCGCCAGGTTCTCGCCCGCCGCCGCGCCAAGGGCCGCAAGCGGCTGAGCGCTTAACGCGGGCCGGACGGGCGGGCGAAGGAGTCGTTTCGGTGATCCAGCCCCCGCCGAGCTCAACAGTGCCGACGCTGAAGAAGCGCGCCGAGTTCCTGGCCGTCGCAAAGGGCGGCCGGACCTCTCGGCGTGCTTTTGTCATGCAGGCCGCCGCCAGCGAGGCCGGCCCGCGCATCGGCTACACGGTCACCAAGAAGACCGGCAACGCGGTGGAGCGCAATCGCATCCGCCGGCGTTTCCGTGCCGCCTTGCGTGCCGCCGCAGGTCAGGCCCGCCAGCAGGTCGACTATGTTCTGGTCGGCCGGCGCGGAGCCTTGTGCGCCCCGTTCGACGAGCTGGTCCGGGAGATCGGGCAGTGCCTTGCCCGCACGCCGCTGTCGGGCGGCGACGTATCGCGGCCGCGCCACCGCAAGGGCGGCGGCGACCGTAACAGACAACGTCCAGCGAATAACGAAGGGTGAACGCCGACAATGGCCGACAACCGTAACACGATCCTGGCTATCGTCCTGTCGCTGATCGTCCTGCTCGGCTGGCAGTATTTCATTGCCCAGCCGCAGCTCGAGCGCCAGCGGGAGCTGGCGCAGCAGCAGCAGGCCACCCAGAGCGAACAGGTATCGGCCGACGGAACCCCGGCCCCGCAGGCGCCCGGCATCGTCCCGACGCCGGGACAGGACGGTGCCGGCGTTGGAGCCAGCGTTGGTGCCAGCGTTCCGGGCAGCACCGCCCCTGCGACCGCGGCGATGACCCGCGAACAGGCGGTGGCCGCCACCTCGCGCGTCGTCATCGACACGCCGCGCGTCGCCGGCTCGATCAATCTCGTCGGCGCGCGCATCGACGACATCCGCCTGAAGGACTACCGCGAGACGGTGAAGCCGAACAGCCCGACGATCGTGCTGTTCTCGCCCAAGGGCGCACCCGCACCCTATTACGCCGATTTCGGCGTCACCGCCGATCCGGGCGCCTCGATCCGCCTGCCCGACGCCACCACGGTGTGGCAGGCGCCGGAGGGGGCAAGGCTGACGCCGCAGACCCCGGTCACCCTCACCTTCGACAATGGCGAGGGGCTCGTCTTCGAGCGCGTCGTCTCGATCGACCCGGACTACATGTTCACGGTCGAGCAGCGGGTGCGCAACGAGAGCGGCGCGGCCGTGCAGGTCTATCCCTACGGCATGATCGTGCGCAACGGCACGCCGCATACGGAAGGCTTCTACATCCTGCATGAGGGTCTGATCGGCGTGTTCGGCGATGCCGGCCTGTCCGAGATCGACTATGACGACCTGCAGGACAGCGGCCGCATCCGTCCGGCCGCGGTCAACCAGGGCTGGCTCGGCATCACCGACAAGTATTGGGCGGCGGCGCTCGTCCCCACCGGCGAGGGCACCTTCCAGCCGCAGTTCTCCTACACGCGGGCGACGGACAACTTCCAGGCCGACTTCCTCGGCGAGGCGCTGCGCGTCGAGCCGGGCGCGACGGCGAGCGCCACAACCCGGCTGTTCGCCGGCGCCAAGGAGACTGCCAAGCTCGATGCCTACGAGGAGAACCTCGGGATCAAGCAGTTCGAGCTGCTGATCGACTGGGGCTGGTTCTACTTCCTCACCAAGCCGCTGTTCTACGTCATCGACTACCTGTTCAACCTGGTCGGCAATTTCGGCGTGGCGATCCTCCTGGTGACCGTCATCATCAAGCTGATCTTCTTCCCGCTTGCCAACAAGTCCTACGTCTCCATGAGCAAGATGAAGCTCGTGCAGCCGCAGATGGTCGAGATCCGCGACCGCTACAAGGACGACAAGCAGAAGCAGCAGCAGGCCTTGATGGAGCTGTACAAGAAGGAGAAGATCAACCCGCTCGCCGGCTGTCTGCCGGTGCTGGTGCAGATCCCGGTCTTCTTCGCGCTCTACAAGGTGCTGTTCGTCACCATCGAGATGCGGCACGCACCGTTCTTCGGCTGGATCCAGGACCTGTCGGCGCCCGATCCGACCTCGCTGTTCAACCTGTTCGGCCTGATCCCCTGGGACCCGCCGCAACTGCTGATGCTCGGCATCTGGCCGCTGATCATGGGCATCACCATGTTCGTCCAGATGAAGATGAACCCGGCCCCGCCGGACCCGACCCAGCAGATGATCTTCACCTGGATGCCGGTGCTGTTCACCTTCATGCTGGCCTCGTTCCCGGCCGGTCTGGTGATCTACTGGGCCTGGAACAACTCCCTGTCGATCGCCCAGCAATGGGTCATCATGAGCCGGCAGGGCGTCAAGGTGGAGCTCTGGGACAATCTGCGCGGCACCTTCGCCCGCAAGAAGGACGAGCCGGCCGACAAGCCGAAGGCGAAATAAGCGCCCGACGTCGGCAGACCTTGCGAAACTCACAGTGTGGCCCCGGAGCAACCCTCCGGGGCCATTTTCGTTGTTCCCGCCCGGCCGGGGGTTGCAAGGGCGGCGGGGGCTCCCCATTAAAGCGGCATCAGTTCGCAAAGAGAACCATTCGGGGAGAGGGCCGATGAACAGGATCGCCTGAAGATGGCGCGAGCGGTGGCTGCAAGGCGGCTGCCCCGCGCCCGGACAGTGACGGGACGCGGCACGGGCCCCCAGGCGGGCCGGCCGCGCGTTCCGGTTCAAGCGCTTCCTGAGTTCATCCCGGAGACATCCCATGCAGGGTCCCGACCCGCGCACGCGCCATCCCCTTCGCGGGGAACCGCATACCGTGTTCCTCAACACGGTGATCACCCGCCCGACCATCCAGGTCGGCGACTACACCTATTACCACGACGAGGATCACGCGGCGGAGTTCGAGACCCGCAACGTGCTCTATCATTTCGACTTCATCGGCGACCGGCTGGTGATCGGCCGCTTCTGCGCGCTGGCCACCGGCGTCCGCTTCATCATGAACGGCGCCAGCCATCCGATGCACGGCTTCTCCACCTATCCTTTCGCGATCTTCGGCGAAGGCTGGGACGAGGGCTTCGACATGGCCGAGCTCGGCCGCGGCCATCGCGGCGACACGCTGGTCGGCAACGACGTGTGGCTCGGCCGCGAGGCGGTGATCCTGCCCGGCGTGACGATCTGCGACGGAGCGGTGATCGGCGCCGGCGCCGTCGTCGCCTCCGACGTGCCGCCCTATGCGGTCGTCGTCGGCAATCCGGGGCGCATCGTCCGCCTGCGCTTTGCCGAGGAGGTGATCGAGCGGCTGCTCGCGCTTGCCTGGTGGGACTGGCCGGCGGAGAAGATCGCCCGAAATCTCGCTGCGATCCGCGGCGCGGACCTCGACAAGCTGGAGCAGGCCGTCTAGAGCATCCGCACGACGACAGACCCCAGAGAGCCGAGACGAACGCCGCCATGAGCCAGCCGGACGACCGCGCCGACGCAGACAGTCCCCACACGCCGGAGGACATCGAGGCCGGCCGCCTGCTGTTCCGCCGTCCCTGGGCCTTCGTCACCAGCGTCGCGCAGCTCGAGCAACTGCCGCCGGAAGGCGACATCGAGATCGCCTTCGCCGGCCGCTCCAATGTCGGCAAGTCCAGCCTGATCAACGCCATCACCGGCGTCAACGGGCTGGCGCGCACCTCCAACACCCCCGGCCGCACCCAGATGCTCAACTTCTTCACCGCGCCCGAAAGCGCGGTGACGCTGGTCGACATGCCCGGCTACGGCTATGCCGAGGCGCCGAAATCGCTGGTCGACGCCTGGACCAGCCTGGTCTTCACCTATCTGCAGGGGCGGGCAAGGCTGCGCCGCGTCTTCGTGCTGATCGACAGCCGCCACGGGCTGAAGGCGAACGACCTGGAGGTGATGACCCTGCTCGACCGGGCGGCGGTCAGCTACCAGGTGGTGCTGACCAAGATCGACAAGATCAAGCCCGGCCAGGCCCGGCGGGTCGAGGAGGAGACGGCGGAGAAGATCCGCAAGCGTCCGGCCGCGCATCCGCGGATCATCGTCACCTCCTCGGAAAAATCGGCCGGCCTTGCCGACATTCGCGCGGAAATCCATAAGCTTTCCACCATCTGAGGCCGGATGCCGCAGCCCGCACTTGCCGACCCGTCAAAAATGGGGATGCTTGACCGCCGATGCGGGGGCATCTTTCGGCGGGACGGCGCGCCCTCGGCTTTTAACGCTGCGTAAAGTCACATAGGCTATGCCTGCGGAATCGAGGGGACAACCGCATGCACGTCGAACGCGGGAATGCCACGGGCGAAGCGTCCGGCACAGAAGCAGGACGGCAGCAGGTCGATCACCTGCACAGGGAGATCGCCAGCCTGCATCTGGTGGGTCATTCGCTTGATCCCGCGCTGGACGAGATCGTCCGCCTCGCCGCCCGCATCGCCAACTGCGGCAAATCCTTCGTCACCTTCATCCACGACGCCGACCTGTTCGTGCTCGCCCGTGTCGGCAGCGACACGGTCCGCCTGCCGGCCTCCCAGACCGTCTGCGGCGTCGCCTATCGCGCCGGCGCGCCGCTGATCGTTCCGGACCTCACCGCCGATCCGCGTTTCCGCCACTTTCCCTATGTGGAGATCGAGGGCGGCAGCCGGTTCTATGCCGGCTTTCCGATCCACCTCGACACCGGCCTTCCCATCGGCACGCTCTGCGTCATCGACGACAAGGTCCGCCCGCACGGGCTTAGCGAAGACGAGTTCGCCAGCCTGCGCGACCTCACCGCGCTTACCGTGCGCATTCTCGAGGGGCGCCGGCGCGATGCCCGCTTCTCCAGCTATCTCGACATCACCTCCGACTGGATCTGGGAGCAGGACGCGGAGCTGCGCTTCACCTATCTGTCCTGCAGCGCCGAGGACAACGGGGTCGACCCCGCCGCCTTCGTCGGCAAGACCCGCTGGGAGGCCCCCACCGGCTCGGGCGAGAGCTCCGAGTTCTGGCAGCGGCACCGCGCGCTGCTGGAGGCGCGCCAGCCGTTTCGCGACCTGCGGTTCCGCTGGCTCTGCAACGGCAGAGAGCGCTTCAACCTGGTCAGCGGCTATCCGGTGTTCGCCCCGGGCGGGACCTTCCTCGGCTATCGCGGCACGGCGCGCGACATCACCGAGATGGAGCTGGTCAACCGCGAGCTTGCCCATCTTGCCCGCCACGATCCGCTGACCGGGCTCGCCAACCGGGCGACGTTCGAGACGCGGGTCGCCGACGCTTTCCGCCGCTGGCAGGAGACCGGCGAGGAGGCGACGCTGTTCCTGCTCGACCTCGACCATTTCAAGCTGGTCAACGACACGTTCGGCCATTCCAGCGGCGACCGGCTGCTGGTCGAGACGGCGCAGCGGATGCGCGCGCATGCGGGGCCGCAGGCGACCGTCGCCCGGCTCGGCGGCGACGAGTTCGCCATTCTCGAGCCCTCGCTCGCCCGCGACGGGGCGATCGCCGAATATGCCGCCGGCCTTGCCCAGACGATCGCCGTGCCGGGGCCGGACGACAGCGGCGAGAGCGCCGCCTGCGGCTGCAGCATGGGCATCGCCGTGTTGCCCGATCACGGCGGTTCCTACAGCCAGTTGATGGGCAATGCCGACCTTGCCCTCTATGCCGCCAAGACGCGGGGACGCGGCCGCTTCATGGTGTTCGACGCGGCGATGCGGCGCGAGGCGGACCGGCGCAACACGCTGGCGCGCGAGCTGGCCGACGCGGTCGACCGGCAGCAGTTCCAGCTCCTCTACCAGCCGGTGGTGCGCATCGGCGACGAAGCGGTGATTGGGGCCGAGGCCTTGATGCGCTGGAACCATCCGGTGCGCGGCATTCTGCCGCCCGCTGCCTTCATCGCCGTCCTCGACGGCAGCCGGCATGCGGCCGATATCGGCTACTGGGTGCTGGAGGAGGCCTGCCGCACCGCCCTGCCCTGGGTGCAGGCCGCAAGCCACGGCTTCCGTCTGTCGGTCAACCTGTTCTCCGGCCAGTTGCGCGACCCGCGCCTCGTCCACCGGGTCCGCTCGATCCTGGAGCGCACCGGCTTCGACGGGCGCAATCTCGACCTGGAGATCACCGAGAACATCCTGCTGACGCCGGGCAGCGACCTGGAGGCGGTGCTGCAGAACCTCAAGCTGCTCGGCATCTCGATCGCGCTCGACGACTTCGGCACCGGCTACGGCTCGCTCAACCACCTGCTGCAGTTCCCGATCGACCGGATCAAGATCGACCGCCAGTTCGTGCGCGGCCTCGGCGAGAAGGTCGACTACGATACGGTGACCCGCGCGGTGGTGAACCTTGCCGCCGATCTGGGGCTGAAGGTGACGGCCGAGGGCATCGAGACCGAGGAGCAGAAGGCGTTTCTCGCGCATCTCGGCTGCACCGACCTGCAGGGCTTCCATTTTTCCCGGCCGATCGCCGCCGAGCGGATCGGTGCGCTGCTCGGCGCGGCCGGATGGTCGGGGCTGCCCCAGCCGCGCGCGGCGGAGGCGGAGACCGCCGCCCAGCGCAACGCGGGCTTCGCCTGAGCGCCGGCTTTTCCCGTTTCCGCGCACAGGTCCCCGCCGGGCCGCAATTGAGCCCCTTTCCGAAAGCAGCTATAGACCGGGTGGCGCGCGGATCGCGCTCCGCCCTTCCTGCCGTCCCAGCCGAGGTGTCCGTCCGTCCATGAGCGAAACCGCCCCGATCAATCCCGCCAAGATCATCTCCACCGCCCTGCCGCACATGCTGCGCTATGACGACCAGGTCGTGGTGGTGAAATATGGCGGCCATGCCATGGGCGATCCGGCGCTCGGCAATGCCTTCGCCCGCGACATCACCCTGCTGCGGCTGGCCGGCGTGCTGCCGGTGGTGGTGCATGGCGGCGGGCCGCAGATCGGCACGATGCTCGACCGGCTCGGCATCAAGAGCGAGTTCCGCAACGGCCTTCGCGTCACCGACAAGGCCACCGTCGAGATCGTCGAAATGGTGCTCGCCGGCTCGATCAACAAGGAAATCGTCCACCTGATCAATGCCGAGGGCGGCAAGGCGATCGGCCTGTGCGGCAAGGACGGCAACATGGTGACGGCCGAGAAGCTGCAGCGGCGGGTGCGCGATCCCAATTCGGCGATCGAGCAGATCCTCGACCTCGGCTTCGTCGGCGAGCCGGCGGAGGTCAATCCGACGGTGCTGCGCCTCGTCATGAAGGAAGAGCTGATCCCGGTGGTCGCCCCCGTCGCCCCCGGCGCCGACGGCGAGACCTACAACATCAATGCCGACACCTTCGCCGGCGCCATCGCCGGCGCGCTCGACGCCAAGCGGCTGCTGTTCCTCACCGATGTGCCCGGCGTGCTCGACGCGAGCGGCAAGCTGATCAAGGAGCTCACCATCTCCCAGGCGCGGGCGCTGATCGAGGACGGCACCATTTCCGGCGGCATGATCCCGAAGGTCGAGACCTGCATCGACGCGCTGGAGCGCGGCGTCGAGGGCGTCGTCATCCTCAACGGCAAGGTGCCGCACGCGGTGCTTCTCGAACTGTTCACCGACCAGGGCGCCGGGACCTTGCTGCGCCCATGAGCATCAGCGAACGCGAAGGCCGCCACGCCCACGAGCAGGACCTGCGGGTCTTCACCGGCGTGGAGGCCTGGGTCTTCGACCTCGACAACACGCTCTACCCGCCGAGTTCGGACCTGTTCTCGCAGATCGACGCGCGGATTTCCGGCTATATCGCCCGCCATCTGGGCATGCCGCCGGAGGAGGCGCGGCTCAAGCAGAAGGCGTTCTACCGCGATTACGGCACCACCTTGCGCGGGCTGATGGTCGAGCATGGCATCGAGCCGGACGCCTTCCTCGAATATGTCCACGACATCGACTATTCGCCGGTCATGCCCAATCCGCGGCTCGGCCAGGCGATCGCCCGGCTGCCGGGCAAGAAGTACATCTTCACCAATGGCGACCGGCCGCATGCGGAGCGCACCGCCGCCCGGCTCGGCATTTCCGAGCAGTTCGACGACATCTTCGACATCGTCGCCGCCGGGCTGCTGCCCAAGCCGAACCTGGAGACCTACAACCGGTTCCTGGAAAAGACCGGCGTCTCGCCGGCGCGCGCGGCGATGTTCGAGGATCTCTCCCGCAATCTGCAGGTGCCGCACAAGCTCGGCATGCGCTCGGTGCTCCTGGTGCCGGAAGGCACCCGCGCCGTCTTCCGCGAGGAATGGGAGCTGGAAGGGCAGAATGCCCCGCATGTCGACTTCGTCACCGACGATCTCGCCGGCTTCCTCAACGCCGTGCTCGGCGCCATCGAGGTGTGATGCGGCTCGCCGGCGATCACATGTCGCTGTCTTGCGGCTGGACGCGGCGGCACCGGTGGCGTATGCCACCGCATCCCTTCCGCTTCGCCTGCCGACAGGACATCCCATGACCGCTTGTGCCCTTTGCAATTCCGAAGGCGCCACCGCCTTTACTGTGCCCCCGCGCGAGGACAGCGTGCCGCTCTGCGCCGTCTGCCGGGCCGGCATCGAGGAGGGGCCGCGGGACGAGCCCCACTGGCGCTGTCTCAACGAGGCGATCTGGAGCCCCGAGCCGGCGGTGCAGGTGCTGGCCTGGCGGCTGCTGAAAGGCCTGCCGGAGGCGGCCTGGGCGCGGGACCTGCTGGACACCGCCTGGCTGGAGCCTGAGGTTCTGGCCTGGGCCGAACAGGGCGCGGGCGGCGGCGGCAGCGGCGAGGACGCCGTCGTCCATGTCGACTGCAACGGCGCGGTGCTGGCCTCCGGCGACACCGTCACATTGATCAAGGACCTGCCGGTCAAGGGCGCCGGCTTCACCGCCAAGCGCGGCACGGCGGTGCGCAAGATCTCCCTCGTCGCCGACAATCCGAACCATCTGGAAGGCCGCGTCGAGGGCCAGCGGATCGTCATCCTCTGCCAGTTCGTCAAGAAGGCCTGAGCAGGTCGGCGCGGCGCCGGCCCGCCCGGCCTTGACTTCGCGCGGGCGCGGCGGTTAGGTCCGCGCGGAGACTTTCCGACGCTTTCCACGGACCTTCCGGAGACCCCCGCGCATGACCACGGCCCCTACCGACAAGGCGAAGCTCGCCGCCATCATCGACGCCGCCTTCGAGGACCGCGACACGATCACCGCCCAGACCACCGGCGCGGTGCGCGATGCGGTCGATGCTGCGCTCGACCTGATGGATCGCGGGCACGCGCGGGTGGCGGAGAAAGCCGAGAGCGGCGACTGGGTGGTCAACCAGTGGCTCAAGAAGGCCGTGCTGCTGTCCTTCCGCCTCAACCCGATGGCGATCATCAAGGGCGGGCCGGGCGATGCCGCGTGGTGGGACAAGGTGCCGTCGAAGTTCGATGGCTGGCGCGGCGTCGACTTCGAGGGCGCGGGCTTTCGCGCCGTGCCGGGCGCCATCGTCCGCCGCTCGGCGCATATCGGCCGCAACGTCGTGCTGATGCCGTCCTTCGTCAATCTCGGCGCCCATGTCGGCGAGGGCACCATGGTCGACACCTGGGCGACCGTCGGCTCCTGCGCCCAGATCGG
This sequence comes from Stappia sp. P2PMeth1, assembly GCF_900185735.1. Taxonomy (NCBI): domain Bacteria; kingdom Pseudomonadati; phylum Pseudomonadota; class Alphaproteobacteria; order Hyphomicrobiales; family Stappiaceae; genus Stappia; species Stappia sp. P2PMeth1. The sequence continues at coordinate 105,578 of NZ_FYAW01000014.1, forward strand.
CCGCAACGTGCATCTGTCGGGCGGCGTCGGCATCGGCGGCGTGCTCGAGCCGCTGCAGGCCGGGCCGGTGATCATCGAGGACAATTGCTTCATCGGCGCCCGCTCGGAAGTCGTCGAGGGCTGCATCGTCCGCGAGGGCGCGGTGCTCGGCATGGGCGTGTTCATCGGCCAGTCGACCAAGATCGTCGACCGCGCCACCGGCGAGGTGTTCTACGGCGAGGTGCCGGCCTATTCGGTGGTCGTTGCCGGCACCCTGCCGGGCAAGCCGCTGCCCGGCGGCGAGCCGGGGCCGAGCCTTTACTGCGCGGTGATCGTCAAGCGCGTCGACGAGAGAACCCGCTCCAAGACCTCGATCAACGAGCTGCTGCGCGACTGAGTCCGGGCGCCCGGCCGCCTTGCGCGCATCGCCGCGCCGCCGGGCAAAACCGCGCAGGCGCACGACAATCGGGCAAAGCGCCTTGATTGTCGGCGCCTCCCGGCCTACTTCGGGGACAACAGACCGTCTCCTGTCCAGGACATTCCATGTCGCAACCGCAAGCGCATCCGGGCCCGCTGGGGCCGCTCTGGCTGTTCTTCAGCCCGATCGGGCGTGTGTCGCGCGAGCCCTATATGCTCGCGCTCGGCTTCCTGTGGGCGCTGTTCGCCATTCCGGTCAGCCTGTGGGTGCAGGGCCTCGACGTCACCGGCGACCAGACGACGGTGGTGACGATGGAGGACTTCGTCAACTCGCATCCTCTGCTGCCCTACATGCTGTTCGCCAGCCACTGGGTGGTGCTGGCGCTGGCCATCAAGCGGCTGCAGGACCGCAACCTCACCGGCTTCCTCGCCGTGCTGGTCTTCGTGCCGGCGCTCAACCTGCTGTTCGTGCTCGGCCTCGGCCTGATGCCCGGCGAGCCGGGGCCGAATCCTTACGGCCCGCGCCCCAACAGCCGCTGGGCGAGACCGACCTAGCGCAATTTCAGGACACCCCGCAGACCGCCATGGCCGACACCCGCCTTTCCCTTGCCGCAACCCTTGCCCGCGACCTCTTGCGCTGCCCCTCCGTGACGCCGGCCGAGGGCGGCGCGCTCGCCCTCCTGGAGGAGCGGCTGACGGCGGCCGGCTTCACCGTCGAGCGCATGGTGTTCTCAGACCGCGGCACGCCGGACGTGGAGAACCTCTTCGCCACCATCGGCACGAAGGGTCCGAACCTTGCCTTTGCCGGCCATACCGATGTGGTGCCGGCGGGCGATGCGGGGGCCTGGCGGCACGGCCCGTTCGACGGCACGGTCGAGGACGGCATCCTGCACGGGCGCGGCGCGGTCGACATGAAGGGCGGCATCGCCGCCTTCGCGGCCGCCGCCATCGCCTATGTGGCGGACAAGGGCGAGGCGCTGCCGGGGCGCATCTCCTTCCTGATCACCGGCGACGAGGAAGGCCCGGCGATCAACGGCACGGTCAAGCTGCTCGAATGGGCGGCGGCGCGCGGCCACACGTTCGACGCCTGCATCGTCGGCGAGCCGACCAATCCCGAACATCTCGGCGATGCGATCAAGGTCGGCCGGCGCGGCTCGCTGTCGGGCATTATCACCGTCACCGGCGTGCAGGGCCATGTCGCCTATCCGCATCTGGCGAAGAACCCGGTCTCCGACATGCTGGCGCTGCTCGCCCGTCTCGACGCCCTGGAGCTCGACACCGGCAACGAGCGCTTCCAGCCATCGAACTTGGAGATCACCTCCGTCGATGTCGGCAATGCCGCCTTCAACGTCATCCCGCGCAAGGCGGTCGCCCAGTTCAACGTCCGCTTCAACGACACCTGGTCGGTGGAGAGCCTGAAGGCGCATCTGCGCCATGCGCTTGCCGGCATCGACGGCCTCTCCTGCGACTGGCAGCTCGAATTCACCAATGATTCCAGCGACAGCTTCCTCACCCATGACGCCGAGCTGATCGAGGCGCTGGCCGACGCGGTCGAGGCGGAGACCGGCCGCCGGCCGGAGCTGTCGACCGGCGGGGGCACGTCGGATGCCCGCTTCATCAAGAATTACTGCCCGGTGGTCGAGTTCGGCCTGGTCGGCCAGACCATGCACCAGGTCGACGAGCGGGTGCCGCTCGCCGAGCTCGACGGGCTTGCCGCCATCTATCGCCGCTTCCTCGACAGCTATTTCGCCGGCTGACCGACAGGCGTCTCCCCCCGCCTTGCAACCCGCATCGGTTCGTCTCTCCCCGCGCCCCGCACGTATCTTTGCGAAGGTGACGGATTGACGCAGGTCTGTTTCAGTGGTCCTGCTTGTTGCAGTGTCTGGAAACAAGGGTCCACGGCTGCGAGGGAGGCAGGCAATGACGGTCGAGCAGGACAAGAGCGCGCTTTCGGGGGACGCGCCTTCGGGGAATGCGCCTTCGGGAATGCCGGCCCGGCGGCCCGATCCCACCCGGGTCAACGCCATCGGCTTCGATGCCATCGTCGATGCGCTCGGTGCCGGCATGCGCGACTTCCGGGCGGCGCCGCGCTTCGGCCTGTTCTTCGGCTTCGTCTATGCCGCCGGCGGCATATTGGTGCTGCTCACCGCCTCCGCCCTGCATATGAGCTATCTCAGCTATCCGCTGGCGATCGGCTTCGGCCTGATCGGCCCGTTCATTGCCGTCGGCCTCTATGAGGTCAGCCGCCGGCTGGAGACCGGCGCGCCGCTCGACTGGCCGGGCGTGCTCGGCGTCATCTGGGCGCAGCGCCGGCGCGAGCTCGCCTGGATGGCCTTCGTCGTGCTGTTCGTCCAGATCATGTGGATGTATCAGGTGCGGCTGCTGCTCGCCCTGTTCCTCGGCTTCAAGTCCTTCGCCTCCTTCGGCGCCTTTGTCGAGGTGGTGGTGACGACGCCGGAAGGGCTGATGTTCCTGCTGATCGGCAATGTCATCGGCGCGGTGCTGTCGGTGGTGCTGTTCTCGCTCACCGTCGTCTCCTTCCCGATGCTGCTCGACCGGGACGTCGACTTCATCACCGCGATGATCACCAGCGTGCGCTCGGTCGTTACCAGCCCGAAGCCGATGATCGGCTGGGCGCTGGTGGTCACCGCGACGCTGCTGCTGGCGATGCTGCCGCTGTTCGCCGGGCTGATCTTCGTCCTGCCGGTGCTCGGCCACACCACCTGGCATCTCTATCGCAAGCTGGTGCCGCCCGCCCCGCTGGAGGAACCGGCGGGCGCTCAGTCGCCCGAGGCCTCTTCGCCCTCCGCCTCCCCGGCCGCCGTCGCGGGATCGGCGCCCGAAAGCCCGGCCCTGTAGGCGGCGAGCAAGGCCGCGTCCTCCTCCGCCGGGCGGTAGTCGACCCGCGTCAGATACAGCCCGTCGGGCGGCGCCACCGGGCCGCAGGCCTCGCGGTCGCGCGCCGCCAGCGCCCTGGCGACGTCCTCCGCTCCCCAGCGCCCCTCGCCGACCAGCCGCAAGGTGCCGACCATCGAGCGCACCTGGTTGTGCAGGAAGGAGCGCGAGGAGCACTCGGCGATCAGGCTCTCGCCCTCGCGGCGCACGCTGAAGGCTTCCAGCGTCTTCCACGGGCTCTTCGCCTGGCAGCGCGAATGGCGGAAGGTGGTGAAGTCGTGATGGCCGACAAAGACCTGCGCCGCCCCGTGCATCGCCTCGGCATCGAGCGGCTTCTTGACGTGCCAGGCAAGGCCCAGATCGTGGGTCAGCGGCGCCAGCCGGTTGACGATGCGGTAGCGATAGTGCCGGCGGATCGCCGAAAAGCGGGCGTCGAATCCCTCATGCATCTTCTCGCAATCGAGGATCGCCACCGGGTCCGGCTGGCAATGGAAGTTGAGCGCGCCGAGCACGGTCGCCGCCGGCCAGTCCTTTTCCAGATCGAGATGGGCGACCTGCCCGGTCGCATGCACGCCGGCATCGGTGCGCCCCGCCCCGCCGATCGTCACCGTCTCGCCGGAAAACGCCGTCACCGCCCGCTCGATCACCGCCTGCACGGAGGGGCCGTTGGCCTGCCGCTGCCAGCCCACGAAGGGGCGGCCGTCATAGTCGACTGTCAGCTTGTAGCGGGGCATGAACGGGATCGGCTCGCCGGTTCTCGCGGTTATTCGAAGGCCTCGAAGGGCGTGGCGAAAGTGACCTCGATGGGCAGGGCGGCAACCGCCGCCTCGCTCAGCGCCAGCGCCTGGAAGGCCGCCCCCGCATAGGGGCCGGCGACCTGTTTCGCAAGCTCCGCGTCGAAGCCGAAGCGCGGATAATAGGCCGGCGGTCCCAGCACCAGCACCAGATCCTCGCCCGCCTCGCGCAAGGCGTCGATCCCGGCGCGGATCAGCGCCGCGCCGATGCCGCCGCGCTGGCGGTCGGGACTGACGGACACCGGCGCCAGGCAGGTGATGGCAAGGCGGTGGCCGGCGCCCGCGCCCGTTACCCGCGAGAAGGCGACATGGCCGACGATCCGCCCGTCCCGGTCGACTGCCACCCGCTCCAGCACCAGCGCGCCGCAGGAGCGCAGCGCGTCGACCAGCCGCGCCTCGCCCTCCTGGCCGAAGGCGGTGGCGATGACCATGGCGATATCCGCCTCGTCGGCGGGCGTCGCAGGGCGGATCTCGGGTTCAAGCGCGGGATGGGTCATCGTCTGGATCGTCCGTTCGGCGTGTGGCTACAGCGGCGTACCGGGTGGCTGGCCGGCATCATAGCCTGCCGGCAAGCCGCTTGGCGACGTGGGGCGGCTTCAGGCGAGCCGGAGACCTGCGCCGAGCTGCGCGCCGCGCTGGAACTCGGCCGCCGGCATCGGCTTCTTGCCGGCCCGCTGCAGTTGCACCAGCCGCAGCGCGCCGCTGCCGCAGGCGACCAGCAGCTCGTCGCCGGCTGCCAGCAGCGTGCCCGGTTCGCCGGTGGCGCCTTCCTCCAGCGAACTGCGCAGCACCTTCACCCGCTCGCTGCGACCGGCGATCTCCATCTCGCACCAGGCGCCGGGAAAGGGCGAGAGCCCGCGCACATGGTCGTGCACCTCGCGCGCCGACCGGGTCCAGTCGATGCGGGTCTCCGCCTTGTCGATCTTGCGGGCATAGGTGACGCCCTCCTCCGCTTGGCGGGTCGGCACCAGGGCGCCGCGCGGCAGGGCGGCGAGCGCGCGCACCATCAGGTCGGCGCCGAGCACCGACAGGCGGTCGTGCAGCTCGCCGGCCGTCATCTCCGGCCCGATCGCCAGCTTCTCGGCCATATAGACCGGACCGGTGTCGAGCCCGGCCTCCATGCGCATCACCTCGACGCCGGTCTCGGCATCGCCGGCCATGATCGCCCGGTTGATCGGCGCCGCGCCGCGCCAGCGCGGCAGCAGCGAGGCATGCAGGTTGAGGCAGCCATGCACCGGGATATCGAGCACCGCCTGCGGCAACAGCAGGCCATAGGCGACGACGACGGCCGCGTCCGGCGCCAGTTCGGCAAGGGCGGCTTGCTCCTCCGCGCTCTTCAGCGACGGCGGGCAGCGAACCGGAATCCCCAGCGTCTCCGCCGCCTGATGCACCGCCGACTTGCGCTCCTCCATGCCCCGGCCCGCTTTTCGCGGCGGCTGGGTGTAGCAGGCGACGACATCGTGACCCTGGCCGACGATCTCCATCAAGGTCGGAACGGAAAACTCCGGCGTTCCCATGAAGACGATGCGCAGGCTCATGATTGCTCCTTGGTGGGCGCGCGCGGGTGGGCGCGGAATGCAGGGTCAGGCGAGGCGCGTCAGGCAAGACCCGGCAGCAGGGTCTTGAGGCTCGCCACCATCATCTCCATGGCGATGGCGGCGAGGATCATGCCCATCAGCCGGCTCATGATGCTGATCGCGGTGCGGCTCAGAATTCGCGACAGCATTGGCGCGGCGAAGAAAGTGGCAGCGAACACGGCGACCATGGCGGCGAGCGCCGCCACCAGGGCGATCTCCTGCGCGGCCCCGCGCGCCTGCTCGCGGAAGATGATGATGGTCGAGATCGAGCCGGGCCCCAGCAGCATCGGCACGGTCAAGGGGTAGATGCCGGGATTGTCGACGCTCCGGTGATGCTCTTTCTCTTCATCGGTGCCGGCCTGGGCGCTGCTTTCGCCGCCATGCAGCATGGAGAGGGCGATCAGCAGGATCAGCAGCCCGCCGGCGAGGCGGAAGCCGTCGATGCTGATGCCGAACAGCGCCAGGATCGCCTCACCGCCGAAGAAGACGATGACCGAGCCGGCAATGAGGCCGAAGGTTGCGGTCAGGGCGACGGCGCGCTGTCCGGCGGCGTCCCGGTCGCTGGTCAGCGCCAGGAACACCGGCAGATTGGCGACCGGGCTCATGATCGCGAAAAGCGCCGCGAAGACCTTGAGGAAGAAGGCGATGTCCATGCGTCCGGCTCCCGGGTCGCAGGTTCGGGGTCGGCCGGCTCAGGCCTTCTCGGACAGGCGGGCCTGTTTCTGGAACTTCTTCACGACGCGGTCGCGCTTCAGCTTCGAGATATGGTCGATGAACAGCACGCCGTTCAGGTGGTCGATCTCGTGCTGCAGGCAGGTGGCGAGCAGGCCGTCCGCCTCGATCTCGCGCGCCGCGCCCTCGCGGTCGAGGAAACGCAGGCCGATGCGCTGCGGCCGCTCCACGTCCTCGTAATATTCCGGGATCGACAGGCAGCCCTCCTGATAGACGGAGTGCTCCTCGGATTCCCAGACGATCTCCGGGTTGATCACCACCAGCGGCGCCGGCGTCTCGCCCTCGCGCGCCACGTCCAGCACCAGCATCCGCTTCGGCACGCCGATCTGGATCGCGGCCAGCCCGATGCCCGGCGCGTCGTACATGGTCTCCAGCATGTCGTCGGCCAGTTGCCGCACCGCGTCGTCGACGCTGGCGATCGGCTCGCTGACCAGGCGCAGCTTGGGGTCCGGCAGGATGATGATGTCGCGTTTCGTCATGGTGCTGAGATATGGGAGAAGGCCGGCCGCGTCAACGCGCCGATGCGCCCGGAACGCACGATTTCCGCGGGTTATGGCCGCCGGCGAAGGAGCTGCCGGCATCCTGCGCGCCCCCGGCGCTCCTCTACCTGCTCGCGGCGGCCGCGCGCGCCCCCTTCGCCTGCGCCGTTTCGCTGCACCGGCAAATGTTCTATCTTTGTTTCCATGGAGGCGATTCTCTTCACCCAGCTCGGCCGGCCGGTGTCGCTTGGCGAGGCGCTTGTCGGTGCCGCGCTGCTGCTGCTCGGCGCGGCGCTGCTGACGCTCGTCTCCGTGTCGCGGCAGGCGGGCCGGGCGCGCGATGCCGAATGGCGGGCCGCCGAACAGGCGCGCGAGCTCGAGGCGCGGATCGCCGCCCTGCTCAAGGTCCAGTCCGAGATGACCGGGCGGATGCAGACCATGGCCGAGGTCTTCGGCTCGCGGCAGGGCGACCTGATGCGCGCGGTCAACGAGCGGCTCGACGGCATGAGCCACAAGCTCGGCCAGTCGATGGCCGAGACCACCCGGCGCACCCATGACGGGCTGCGCCACCTGCACGAGCGCCTCGCGGTCATCGACCGGGCGCAGGCGACGATCCGCGACCTCTCCGGTCAGGTCGGGGCGCTGCAGTCGATCCTCGACAACAAGCAGGCGCGCGGCGCCTTCGGCCAGGGCCGGATGGAGGCGATCGTCCAGGACGCGCTGGCGCCGGGCGCCTACTCCTTCCAGGCGACCCTGTCGACGCGGGTGCGGCCGGACTGCCTGATCCATCTGCCGAACGGCGCCCCGCCGCTGGTCATCGACGCCAAGTTTCCGCTCGAGGCCTATAACGAACTCAGGCAGGCCGAAGGGCCGGAGCCGCTGAAGCAGGCGCGCGCCCGGTTCCGCCGCGACATCGGCAAGCACCTTGCCGACATCGCCGAACGCTACCTCGTCCCCGGCGAGACCCAGGACACGGCCTTCATGTTCGTGCCGTCGGAAAGCATCTTCGCCGAGATCCACGAGCAGTTCGCCGATCTCGTCCAGAGGGCGCACCGGGTTCGGGTTGTCATCGTCTCGCCCTCGCTCCTGCTGCTGTCGATCCAGGTGGTCCAGTCGGTGCTGCGCGACGCAAGGCTGCGCGAGGAGGCGCACCGCATCCAGGCCGAGGTCGGCCATCTCGTCGCCGATGTCGACCGGCTCGACGAGCGGGTCCGCAAGCTGCAGCAGCATTTCGGCCAGGCCGGCCGCGACATCGAGCAGATCCTGATCTCCACCGACAAGATCGGCAAGCGCGGCCGCAGCATCGGCGATCTCGACCTTGCCCCGCCGCGCGGCGAGCAGGCCGAAGCCGAGCCTGGCCGTCTCGACCGTTACGCCGCCGACTGACCTTCACGACTGACCTTCATGCCCCGGCATTATACGCGAGCCGCACCCTGCGGGGATAACGGTTCGCGCGCGCCGGAGGCCCGTGCCGGGGATAGGACGGGGACAGACGCTTGCGGCGCGTGGGGACAAGCCAGCCGGCGTCAGCGTGCCTTGCGGATCGGCGCCGTCTCGCTGTCCGTGTCGGACGACACCCGCACCGTGGCCGCCGTGCCGGCGTAGTTCCGCTCGGTATAGCGGAACTCCTTGTCGGTCAGCACGTCCGGACAGAGGTCGGCCCCTTCCCTAAGCGTCACCTCGATGCGGTAGACCGGCGGCTCCGACTTGTCGAGCCCGGCGAACTCCGCCAGCACCTCGTGGCAGGGTGTCGGCGCGGTCACCTTGCCGGTCACATGCAGGGTCGGCGTGCGACCGGGGCCCGGCATCAGGTTGACCCATGCGACCACCTCCTTGACGTCTCCGATATCCATTTGTCCTCTCCCCCGGGAAAGCGCGTTTGCGACAGGAAAATCAATTTCTCGCGAATTTGAGACGGAATTTTGCAAAATTTCTCTCAAAAATTGATTTCATTGCGCAGCACACCTGTCAAGCGAATTGCCGCAGCGGCAGAGGAGGACGGCCATCGGCCTTTTTGCGCCAGAGGCTTGGCTTTGCGGCACTTTTTTCGTCCCGGGTGCTGCACAGATCGGCGGAAGATGCTCTAAGGAGGGAAATATTCGTTTGGAGGACCCTCATGAGCCTGCTGATCGCCGTCAAGGGCTGGAACCCCGCCGCCTGGGCCGCGCGCCTTGGCAAGCACCTGCCGGAGCACGAGGTCCGGTCCTGGCCCGACGCCATCGGCGACCCCGCCGCGATCCGCTACGCGCTGGCCTGGAAGGCCCCGGCGGAGGCCCTCGCCGCCTGCCCGAACCTCGAGGTTATCTTTTCGCTGGGCGCCGGCGTCGACCACCTGCTGGCCCAGCCCGGACTCCCGGACGTGCCGGTGGTGCGCGTGGTCGATCCGGACCTGACCGCGCGCATGACCGAATGGGTGGTGCTGCAGGTGCTGCTGCACCATCGCCAGCATCTCGCCTACGCCGCGCAGCAGCGCGAGGGCGTCTGGCGCGACCTGGAACAGCCGGCGGCGCGGCAGGTTCGCGTCGGCCTTCTGGGGCTCGGCGTGCTCGGCGCGGATGCCGCCAAGGCCTTGGCAAGATTGGGGTTTGACGTCGCGGGCTGGGCGCGCGGGCCCAAGCGGATCGACGGTGTCGCCTGCTATGCCGGCGAGGGCGAACTCGACGCCTTCCTCGCCCGCACCGACATTCTGGTGAACCTGCTGCCCTTGACGCCGGAGACGCATGGCCTCGTCGATTACGGCCTCGTCTCGCGGCTGGCACGCGACGGCGCGCTTGGCGGACCGGTCTTCATCAATGCCGGGCGCGGCGGCAGCCAGGTCGAGGCGGATCTCGTCCGAGCGCTCACCGACGGCACCTTGAAGGCGGCAAGCCTCGACGTGTTCGAGACCGAGCCGCTGCCCGCAAGCAGCCCGCTCTGGGCGCTGGAGAATGTGGTGATCACGCCGCATGTCGCCGCCGAAAGCGATCCGGAGGCGATCTCCGCCTATGTGGCCGAGCAGATCCGCGCCTATGAGGCGGGCGGCGAACTTCGGAATCTTGCAGACAAAGCAACAGGTTACTGAAAGGCCCAGCCGGTCAGCAGTGGAAGCGGCGGGCGCGCTGGAACCACAGGTCGATGATCTCGCGCACCACCCGCTTCATCTCGCGCGGCAGCGTCGGCTTCTCGTACACGACGTCGAACCAGTCGTTGTCGCTGGCCGGCGACGGCGCTGCGGCGCCGGTCAGCCCGACCAGCGGCAGCGTGCTGCTGTCGTAGCGCTGGCGCAGGCGGCGGGCGAGATCGCCGGCGCCGGTGCCCGGCAGATCGAGCGAGGCGACCACACAGTCGAAGGGCGGGCCGGCGGCCGCGTCCGGGGTCGACAGCAGCTCCAGCGCCGTCTCCACCGAGCCGACCCGGCGCACGCGAATGTTTCCCGTCACGCTTTCGAGTGCCAGACGGAAGGCCATTGCATCGTTCACGTTGTCTTCAACGTGAAGAAAAACAGCATGTGGCAAGACATGAAGCATGATCGATCAGTGATCCGTTGAATAGCGGCAAAGACGTTTACATCCGCGACCTGTCGGCAGCCTGACGAAACATCCGATTTTTGTGATCCTTGCGGACTTGCGAGCTTCGGCGTGACCCGTGGGAAGCTCGCGGTCCGTCTCAATGGCGCGAAACAGCGCTCGCGCAACGTCGAGGCTGATATAGTTACAGCCTAAAGCAATTTCAACTGCATTCCCTGCATATCTGATACGCTAGGGAAACGGGTCGTTTTGCGGAATTTCCTTTTAGGGAAGAGCAAGCAAATTTCGGAAACGACTTGAAATTCTGTCGAAACGACAAGCGCTTGTCGCCGGTCGCCGAAATCAGAGCCGGCGGCAGGCGGTCACCGCGCCCCATTCGGTGGCGGCGATCCGGGTGAGCGCCGCGTCCAGCGGCTCGCGGGCGACGCTCATCGTGCGACCGTTGGCATGCAGCAAGGTGGCCGGATCGCTCAGGATGCCGACATGGCCCTTCCAGAACAGCAGGTCGCCGCGCCGCAGCTCCGGCAGGCCGGCGGAGATGTCGAGCGCGGTGCCGGCTTCGGCCGCCTGCATGTCGCTGTCGCGCGGCAGCAGATGGCCGGCCTCCGCCGCCGCAAGCTGCACCAGCGCCGAGCAGTCGAGCCCCAGCGACGTCCGCCCGCCCCACAGATAGGGCGTGCCGAGCAAGCCTTCGGCGACCGCCACCCAGTCGGCGACCCTTTCGCCCAGCGGCATCAGGTGGCGGGCGACCATGGCGCTGCCGTCGTCGAGCAGCGCGTAGTCGAGGCCGCGCGTCACCGCCGTGCCGACGACGCGCACCCGCGCGCCGAGCGAAATCAACGAGAGCGGCGGCCGCTTCAGTTCGGCCTCCGGATAACGGAAGCTGCGCGGCACGCAGACCCGGTGGGTGGCCGGCGGCCCGGCCTCGCCGAGGCAGCCGGCCGGCAGGAAGCCGACATAGCCGTCGGTTGCGAGCTGGCCCCAGGCCCAGCCGTCGTCGCGGATCTCGTAGAGATCGAAGCTCTCGCCGTAGAGCACTTCCGTGTCGATCGAGCGGGCCGCATCCGGCGCGGGGCGCAGCGGCGCCGAGGCGGCCGCGATGCGCATCGGCACCGGATCGGCGAAGCGCTCAGCCGCGATCCGGCCGCGATAGCGGCTCGCCGCAAGGTCCGTCCGGACGGGATGGATGCGGCGGTCGAGGGCGGGGCCGGGGGTGGCGGCGGTGTCGCTGGGCATGCGGTTCTCGGACTTTTTCGAGGCCCCGCGCGGGGCTGCGGTCAGCGATGCATCTCGGCGGCGCGGGCGACGATGGTGTCGGCAATGTGCTCCAGATAGAGCGCGCCGGCAACGGTGCGGGTCACCACCACATTGCGCCGGTCGGCCTCGTCGCGGCGGCGCGACAGCAGCTTCATCGCGCCCAAAGTATCGAGCGCGCGGGTGATCACCGGCTTGGTGACGTCGAGACGCGCGGCGAGCCCGCGCACCGTGTGCGGCGGCGGCTCGAGATAGACGGTCATCAGGATCGCCATCTGGCGCGATGTGAGGTCGCGGTCGCCGTCGGTGACCAGCGACATCGTCACCTCATGCCAGAGCCGCAGCGCCTGCGACGGCCGCAAGTCGATACCCATCCCTCACCCATGCCTCATCTGCCGTTGCCGGCCTTGCCCCATCCTGACAGGAAGTTCGTTTCGGTTCCGTTATACAAACGGCGAAACGAGGCAGGAAAGCGTGCAGTCTCAGCGTCGCGGGTAGCGGGCGGCAAGCAGCGAAAACAGCGCGCGCGCGGCCTGCGCCTCGCCGCCGAGCGGCCGGCCCGGACGATCCGCCGGGTTCCAGCCATAGATGTCGAGATGCGCCCAGACCCGCGCCTTCTCGACGAAGCGGGACAGAAACAGCCCGGCGGTGATCGAGCCGGCAAAGCCCGCGCCGCTGGTGTTGATGTGGTTGATGTCGGCGATCCGGCTTTCCAGATAGCTCTCATAGGGACGCCAAAGCGGCAGGCGCCACAGCGGATCGCGCGTGGCGGTCGCATGGGCGGCCAGATCGGCGGCGAAGGCCTCGTCGTCGGTGTAGAAGGGCGGCAGGTCGGGGCCGAGGGCGACACGCGCGGCGCCGGTCAGCGTCGCCATGTCGATCAGGATCTCCGGCTCCTCCTCGTCGGCCAGCGCCAGCGCGTCGGCGAGAATCAGCCGGCCTTCCGCGTCGGTGTTGCCGATCTCGACGGTGAGGCCCTTGCGGCTCGCCAGCACGTCGCCGGGGCGGAAGGAGGCGCCGGAAATCGCGTTCTCGACCGCCGGGACGATGACGCGCAGGCGCACCGGCAGGCCGGCGGCCATGATCATCGAGGCGAGCGCCAGCACGGCGGCGGCGCCGCCCATGTCCTTCTTCATCAAGGCCATGGCGCTGGAGGGCTTGATGTCGAGGCCGCCGGTGTCGAAGACGACGCCCTTGCCGACCAGGGTGACGCGCGGATGGCCCTCTTCGCCCCAGACCGCGTCGAGCAGCCGCGGCGCGCGGGTGCTCGCCCGCCCGACCGCATGCACCATCGGGAAGCCTTCGGCAAGCAGCGCCTCGCCCTCGATCACATGGGCGCGGCCGCCGTGATCGGCAAAGAGGCGCAGGGCCGCATCGCACAGTTCGGCGGGGCCGAGATCGCTGGCCGGCGTGTTGACGAGGTCGCGGGCAAGCGCCATGCCGTCGAGGATCAGGCCGAGCCGGTCGAGGTCGACGCCTTCGCCGACCACCAGCCGCGGTGCCGGCCGGGTCGAGGGCGTGCGGTAGCGATCGAAGCGATAGGAGCCGAGCGCGAAGGCGAGCGCCGCCTCCTCCTGCGCCTCGGCGGCGATCTCCAGCCGGAAGTCGCCGCCCGGCAGCTTGCGGGCAAGATCGCCGACGGCAAAACCCGATTCAGTGGCATTGGCAACGCCGAACAGCACCGCCGACAGCGCCCCATCCGCATCGGGCAGCAGCAGGAGCTGGCCCGCCGAGCCGTCGAAGCCGCTGGCGGCGGCGAAAGCCTGCGCCCGCGCGCCGAGAGACTGCAGCACCGCCGACGCCGTGCCCTGCTCGACGACATGAACGGGAATGGCGGCGGTCGAGGCGGACGGGGCGATCAAGGCGGCGCGCACGGGCGGGATCCTTCTGGTGGGCAACGAGTTTCCGGGTTCCGCCGTTTAATCACGGCCGGCCGGAGGCGGCAATCGTTGCGGTACGTTCATGCCACAGGCCGGCGGATTTAACGAAGCATTAGGGTTAACGACGTATTGATGGGTCTGCGCATTCTGCAAGATCCGTCGTCCGCGTCACCGTCGTTCGTGTCACCGTTGTCCGTGTCCAGGAGCCCGGCACATGCCATCCAAGCGCCACGCCCTCTCCCGTTCCGCCGCCACGCCGCGCCTGATGCTCGCCGTGTCGATGGCGACGCTGGTCGCGCTGACCGGCTGCGCCTCGTCGAAGCGCGCCGTCGGCACCCATTCCAGCGCGACCCAGGCCTATGCCGCTCCCGGCTCGAGCACCGCCCTGCAGGCCGTCAGCTATTGGGGCCAGGCCTATGAGCGCGCGCCGCAGGACCGTGAGAACATCCTGAACTACGCGGCCGCGCTGGGGCGCAACGGCCAGGCGGAACAGGCCGAGGCGGTGCTGCGCAAGGCGATCATCGCCAATCAGAGCGACCGCGACATCGCCGCCGCCTATGGCAAGGTGCTGGCGATGAACGGCCGCCTGCCGGAAGCGCTGCAGGTGCTCAACGGCGCCCAGACCCCGACCCGCCCCGATTGGCGGCTGATGTCGGCAGCCGCCGCGATCCACGACCAGATGGGCAACACCCAGCAGGCCCGCGACCTCTACAATCAGGCCCTCAGGATCGCGCCGGACGAGCCGAGCCTGCTCAACAACCTGGCCATGTCCTACCTGCTGGAGGGAGAGGCGAAGGAAGCGGAGAGCGTGCTGCGCCGGGCCGCCGCGAGCCCCAAGGCCGACAGCCGCATCCGCCAGAACCTCGCCCTGGCGATCGGCCTGCAGGGCCGCTTCCAGGAAGCCGAGCAGGTCGCCACCGCCGAAATCGACCCGGCCCAGGCGGCGCAGAACATCGCCTATCTCAAGTCGATGCTGTCGCAGCGCAATTCCTGGGCGGAAATCTCCGCGCAGGACAAGAAGAAGAACAAGTCCGGCGGCTGACCTCTGCCCACGTCGCCATCAGGACACGGCAAAGCCACCCAATCCGGGTGGCTTTTTCATATCGGCGCTGGCTGTGGTGCTTCCGCCCGGCTCTGACCGCTCCGACCAGCCGTCAGAACGTTGCCAGCGCCTGGATGATCGCCGGACCGATGATCACGGCCAGCAGGACGGGGAGGAAGAACACGATCATCGGCACGGTCAGCTTCGGCGGCAGCGCGGCCGCCTTCTTCTCGGCCGCCTGCATGCGCTGCGCCCGGTTCTCGTCGGCCATGACGCGCAGCGCCGTGGACACCGGCGTGCCGTAGCGCTCGGCCTGGATCAGCGCCAGCGAGACGTTCTTGACGCCTTCGAGGCCGGTGCGGTTGGCAAGGTTCTCATAGGCCATCCGCCGGTCGCCGAGATAGGACAGTTCGGCATTGGTCAGCGTCAGTTCCTCGGCGAGCGGGATCGACTGGATGCCGATCTCTTCCGACACCCTGCGGAAGGCAACCTCGACGGACATGCCCGATTCGACGCAGATCAGCATCAGATCCAGCGCGTCCGGCCAGGCCCGGTTGATCGAGAGCTGGCGGTTCTGGATCTTGTTCTTCAGGTAGAGATCGGGCGCATAGAAGCCGATGAAGGCGACGACGCAGGAGATCAGCACCTTCACCATCGCCGGCTGATTCAGCTTCAGCACCACGAAGGTGTAGAACAGGGCAATGATGAACAGGATCACCGGCATGACCAGCCGGGCGAAGAGATAGGTGTAGAGCGGCCGCACGCCGCGATAGCCGGCGCGGGTCAGCCGCAGCTTGGTTTCATCGTCCGACAACAGGTTCTTCAGGTTCAGCCGGTCAACGATGTTCTGCATCTGCTTCTTCGGCTTGTTGCGCAGCGACACCCGTGCATTCGTCTTGTCGTCGGCGAGACGAGCCCGCTCGCGGGCGCGCATCTGCTCGCGCTCCAGCGCCACCGACTTCATCCGGCTCTTGAGCTTGTCGCCCTCCAGCAACGGAATGACGAGGGAAAACAACGTGCCGGCGATCGCGACCATGGTCAGGATGGCGATCATCGCCTGCTGCGAGAGCAGATTGGAGAAATCCAGACCCATTGTCTCTTTCCACCGGTTTCGCCGTCTTGCGGGCGCGATCAGAAGTCGAAGGCGATCATCTTCTTCATGATGAGAATGCCGGTCAGCATCCACAGGCCGCTGCCGACGACGATGACGTTGCCGATCGGGTCGCTGAACAGCAGCATCATGTAGGACGGGCTCGTCAGCGACAGCACGCCGACCACCAGGAACGGCAGCGAGCCGATGATCGCGGCCGAGGACTTCGCCTCCTGGCTCATCGCGACGATCTTGCCCTTCATCGCCTTGCGCTCGCGCAGCACCTTGGACAGGTTGCCCAGCGCCTCGGACAGCGAGCCGCCCGACTGCGACTGGATCATCACCACGATGGCAAGGAAGTTCGCCTCCGCCACCGGCATGCGGCTCGGCAGCTTGGCGATCGCCTCGGCCAGGGTGATGCCCATGGCCTGCGATTCGACGATGCGGCGGAACTCGCTCTTGATTGGCTCGCGGGCCTCCGCCGCGACGATCTGGATGCACTCGCCGAGCGGCAGGCCGGCCTTGGTGCCGCGTACGATGACATCGACCGCGTTTGGCAATTCGTTGAGAAAGGCGGCGATCCGCTTCTTGCGCCGCCGCGCGAGATAGAAGCGCGGCACACCGAAGGCGCCGACGAACATCAGGCCACCGGTGACGATCAGCGAACCGGACAGGAGAAGGCCGGCAAGGGCGAGCACCAGGGCGCAGATCACGGAGAAGACGATGAAGCCGCGCTTCGACCACGACAGGCCGGCCTGGTCGAGCCGCTGGTCGAGGCTCAGGTGGGTGGCGCGATGCTGCTTCTTCTTCTCGCGCGCCTCGAACTCCTTGAGCTGGTCCTGCACCGACTTGCGGCGGCGGTCGCCATCGCGCGCCAGGCGGGCCGCGTCGATGGTGATGTTGCGCGAGGCCACGGCCTGCATGCGCTTCTCGCGCGCGGCACGGCCGCTCAGTTGCGGCTCGAACAGGGCGTAGAGGATGCCGCCGAAGGAAAAGGCCGCGAGCAGGGCGATGGCGATGGTCGCGACGCCGGGCGTCAGGAAGGCCTGCAGGTCAGCCATGTCCGGGCTCCTTGGCCTCGGCGGCATCGAGCGCGGCCGCCAGACGGTTTTCCTCGCCGAAATAGCGCGCCTTTTCCCAGAACTTCGGACGACCGATGCCGGTGGAGCGGTGACGGCCGATGAGCCTGCCGTTCGCGTCCTCGCCGAGAATGTCGTAGAGGAACACGTCCTGGGTGATGACGACGTCGCCTTCCATGCCCATGACTTCGGACACGTGGGTGATGCGGCGGGAGCCGTCGCGCAGGCGCTGCGCCTGCACGATGACGTCGATCGAAGAGACGATCATCTCGCGCAGGGTCTTGGACGGCAGCGAGAAGCCGCCCATGGTGATCATCGATTCCAGACGCGACAGCGCCTCGCGCGGACTGTTGGCGTGCAGCGTGCCCATCGACCCGTCGTGACCGGTGTTCATCGCCTGCAACAGGTCGAAGGCCTCGGGTCCGCGCACCTCGCCGACGATGATCCGCTCGGGACGCATGCGCAGGCAGTTCTTGACCAGGTCGCGCATGGTCACCTCGCCCTCGCCTTCCAGGTTGGGCGGGCGCGTTTCCAGGCGCACCACATGCGGCTGCTGCAGTTGCAGCTCGGCCGCGTCCTCGCAGGTGATGATGCGCTCGGTGGAATCGATAAAGGCGGTCAGGCAGTTCAGCAGCGTCGTCTTGCCCGAGCCGGTGCCGCCGGAGATCAGCACGTTGCAGCGGCTGCGGCCGATGATCTCCAGCACGGTTGCTCCCTCGGGGGAGATCGAGCCGTATTGGACGAGCTGCCGAAGGGTCAGCTTGTCTTTCCGGAACTTACGAATGGTGAGGGTCGGCCCGTCGATCGCCAGCGGCGGCGCGATGACGTTGACGCGCGAGCCGTCGGCAAGGCGGGCATCGCAGATCGGGCTCGATTCGTCGACGCGGCGGCCGACCTGGCTGACGATGCGCTGACAGATGTTCAGCAACTGCTTGTTGTCGCGGAAGCGGACATTGGTCTGCTGCATTCGCCCCTGGGTCTCGATATAGACCGTGTCGGCGCCGTTCACCATGATGTCGGCGATGTCGTCGCGGGCCAGCAACGGCTCCAGCGGACCATAGCCGAGGACGTCGTTGCAGATGTCCTCGAGCAGGTCCTCCTGCTCGGAGATCGACATCACCACATTCTTCAGCGCGATGATGTCGTTGACGACGTCGCGGATTTCCTCGCGCGCGTCCTCGGCGCTGAGGCGGGTCAGCAGCGACAGGTCGATCGCCTCGACCAGGGCGTTGAAGATCGACGATTTGGTGGCGTAGTAGCCTTCCGAGCGCTGCGGCGCGCGCGGCTCGGGCGCGGCTGTCGCTCGCCGTCACCGCGGCCGTGCTGGCGCTGCTGACCTGGCGGCTCGCCCTGCTCGGGCGCGACTACACCTCCTATGGCGATGCCACGGTCTATCTCGGCATTCCGCCAGT